>NZ_JAENDM010000009.1:0-127782 GCF_019375075.1 Escherichia sp. XD33 | reverse complement strand
TTCAGGCGAATGCTGTTTACGGGGTTTTTTACTGGTTGATACTGTTTTTGTCATGTGAGTCACCTCTGACTGAGAGTTTACTCACTTAGCCGCGTGTCCACTATTGCTGGGTAAGATCAACAAACGGGACCGAGGCAACGACGGGTACTACTGGCACCACAACGACCACTATCGGCGCAACCAAGACTGCTACTACCACTGGTGGCGTGGCTGCTGGCGCTGTCGGCACGGCGACAGTTGTCGGTGTGGCAACAGCTGTTGGTGTGGCGACGTTGGCAGTAGTTGCAGCAAATGACAGTGGCGATGGCGGTTCTCATAACACCTCAACCACCACGTCCACTACGCCCTAATACTGCTTTAACGCGTCGAAATTAAAGCTAAATAATACCCGGTTGCGATATTCGTACCGGGCTTTAGAGATTTGCATTTTTTTAATTAACCTTTCAAGGATTAAAGGTGCGCCCTCTTATTTTATCGATTTTCGCACTATTTCTTGCGGGATGTACGCACAGCCAGCAAAGTATGGTCGATACATTTCGCGCCAGCCTTTTCGATAATCAGGATATCACCGTAGCGGATCAGCAGATCCAGGCGTTGCCTTATTCCACGATGTATTTACGCCTTAATGAAGGGCAACGAATCTTTGTGGTACTGGGATATATAGAACAAGAACAAAGCAAATGGTTATCCCAGGATAACGCCATGCTGGTTACCCACAATGGACGTCTTTTAAAGACCGTCAAACTTAATAATAATCTGCTGGAAGTGACAAATTCCGGGCAGGACCCTCTGCGTAACGCGCTGGCAATAAAAGATGGCAGCCGCTGGACGCGCGATATTCTCTGGAGTGAAGACAACCATTTTCGCTCTGCGACCCTGAGTTCTACTTTTTCCTTTGCTGGATTAGAGACGCTGAATATTGCGGGTCGCAATGTGCTGTGTAATGTCTGGCAGGAAGAGGTGACTTCCACGCGGCCAGAAAAACAGTGGCAAAACACATTCTGGGTCGATTCGGCTACTGGCCAGGTTCGTCAAAGTCGGCAAATGTTAGGCGCAGGGGTTATTCCCGTAGAAATGACGTTTCTTAAACCCGCACCATGAATAAATTACAGTCGTATTTCATTGCCAGCGTACTTTACGTAATGACACCCCATGCCTTTGCGCAAGGAACGGTGACTATTTATCTGCCTGGCGAACAACAGACACTTTCCGTTGGCCCCATGGAAAATGTTGTCCAGTTGGTGACACAACCGCAACTGCGCGATCGCCTCTGGTGGCCTGGTGCCTTGCTGACCGACTCTGCGGCGAAAGCTAAAGCGCTTAAAGACTACCAACATGTCATGGCACAGCTTGCTTCCTGGGAAGCAGAAGCTGACGACGATGTGGCGGCAACGATTAAATCCGTGCGCCAGCAGTTACTCAATCTCAATATCACTGGTCGCTTACCGGTCAAACTGGACCCTGATTTTGTACGAGTGGATGAGAACAGCAATCCCCCGTTGGTCGGGGACTATACGCTCTATACCGTACAGCGTCCGGTGACTATTACTCTGCTGGGTGCGGTTTCTGGGGCCGGGCAATTGCCCTGGCAGGCAGGCCGTAGCGTTACCGATTATCTGCAAGATCACCCCCGCCTTGCAGGCGCGGACAAGAATAACGTTATGGTGATTACGCCTGAGGGTGAGACTGTCGTCGCCCCTGTTGCCCTGTGGAATAAAAGACATGTGGAACCACCGCCTGGCAGCCAGCTTTGGTTGGGCTTTTCTGCGCATGTACTGCCCGAAAAATATGCTGATTTAAATGACCAGATTGTGTCTGTTTTAACGCAACGTGTTCCTGACTGATGAAGAAGAATTCTTATCTTTTAAGCTGCCTGGCCATTGCCGTCTCCAGTGCCTGTCATGCTGAAGTATTAACCTACCCGGATCCGCTGGGTTCGTCGCAATCAGACTTTGGCGGCACAGGATTGTTGCAGATGCCAAATGCGCGCATCGCACCGGAAGGTGAATTCAGCGTCAACTACCGGGATAACGATCAATACCGGTTCTACTCCACCTCCGTGGCGCTGTTCCCATGGCTGGAAGGCACCATTCGTTATACGGATGTGCGCACACGCAAATATAGCCAGTGGGAAGATTTCAGCGGCGATCAGTCATACAAAGACAAATCATTCGATTTTAAACTTCGCCTGTGGGAAGAAGGTTACTGGCTACCGCAAGTGGCGTTTGGTAAACGTGATATTGCTGGTACGGGTCTGTTTGACGGTGAGTATCTGGTGGCCAGCAAGCAAGCGGGGCCATTTGATTTCACCCTCGGGATGGCATGGGGCTACGCCGGTAATGCGGGCAATATTACCAACCCGTTTTGCCGGGTGAGCGATAAATATTGTCATCGCGCAGAGTCTCACGATGCGGGCGATATCAGCTTTAGCGATATCTTTCGTGGCCCGGCTTCCATCTTTGGCGGCATTGAGTATCAAACGCCGTGGAATCCCCTGCGT
This sequence comes from Escherichia sp. XD33, assembly GCF_019375075.1. Lineage (NCBI taxonomy): Bacteria > Pseudomonadati > Pseudomonadota > Gammaproteobacteria > Enterobacterales > Enterobacteriaceae > Escherichia > Escherichia sp. XD33. Next base: position 125,282 of record NZ_JAENDM010000009.1, on the reverse strand, counting down.
CTGAAACTCGAATACGATGGCAACAATTACCAGAATGATTTCGCTGGCAAACTGCCTCAGGCAAGCCATTTCAACGTCGGCGCAGTTTATCGCGCTGCCAGCTGGGCAGATCTCAACCTGAGTTATGAACGCGGTAACACGTTGATGTTTGGCTTCACGTTACGGACCAATTTCAACGATCTGCGCCCTGCCCTGCGCGATACGCCAAAACCGGCATATCAACCTGCGCCTGAATCTGAAGGATTGCAGTACACCACAGTAGCGAACCAACTTACCGCGCTGAAGTACAACGCAGGTTTTGAAGCACCGGAAATTCAGCTGCGCGATAAGACGCTGTATATGTCTGGTCAACAATACAAATACCGTGATTCTCGCGAAGCGGTCGATCGTGCCAACCGGATTCTGGTGAATAACCTGCCGCAAGGCGTTGAGAAGATTAGCGTGACGCAAAAGCGCGAGCATATGGCGATGGTGACTACCGAAACCGACGTAGCCAGCCTGCGCAAACAGCTGGCTGGTACAGCGCCTGGTCAATCAGAGCCACTGCAACAACAACGTGTTGAAGCTGAAGATCTTTCTGCCTTTGGTCGGGGCTACCGTATTCGTGAAGATCGCTTTAGCTACTCTTTCAACCCAACACTTTCACAGTCGCTGGGCGGCCCGGAAGATTTCTATATGTTCCAGCTGGGGCTGATGTCCAGTGCCCGCTACTGGTTTACCGACCACCTGCTGCTTGATGGCGGTATTTTCACCAATATTTACAACAACTACGACAAGTTTAAGTCTTCGCTGTTGCCCGCGGACTCTACCCTGCCCCGCGTGCGCACGCATATCCGTGACTACGTTCGCAATGACGTTTATCTCAACAACTTGCAGGCGAACTATTTTGCTGACTTAGGCAATGGTTTCTATGGCCAGGTGTATGGCGGTTATCTGGAAACGATGTACGCCGGTGTCGGTTCCGAGCTGCTTTATCGCCCGCTAGATGCCTGCTGGGCGCTGGGTGTGGACGTTAACTACGTGAAGCAACGTGACTGGGACAACATGATGCGTTTCACCGATTATTCCACGCCAACAGGTTTCGTGACGGCTTACTGGAACCCGCCGACGCTCAATGGCGTACTGATGAAACTTAGCGTTGGGCAATATCTGGCAAAAGATAAAGGCGCAACGATCGACGTCGCCAAACGCTTTGACAGCGGCGTGGCGGTAGGGGTATGGGCGGCAATCAGTAACGTATCTAAAGATGACTACGGCGAAGGCGGCTTTAGTAAAGGTTTTTATATCTCGATTCCATTCGACTTGATGACCATTGGACCTAACCGCAACCGCGCGGTGGTTTCGTGGACACCATTGACGCGTGATGGTGGACAAATGCTGTCACGCAAATACCAGCTCTATCCAATGACGGCAGAGCGAGAAGTACCGGTTGGACAATAACCTGACGTAATTCATAACACTACATTGACTGATAAATATAAACCAATGAAAAAGAACATTTTTAAGTTTTCGGTACTGACATTGGCTGTTCTGTCTTTGACAGCATGTACCCTTGTTCCTGGTCAGAATTTATCGACCAGTAACAAGGATGTCATTGAACTACCTGACAATCAGTATGACCTGGACAAAATGGTCAATATCTATCCCGTCACGCCAGGATTGATTGATCAGTTGCGCGCCAAACCGATTATGTCGCAGGCTAACCCGGAGCTGGAGCAGCAAATCGCAAACTATGAATATCGTATCGGGATTGGTGATGTGTTGATGGTTACGGTCTGGGATCACCCGGAACTAACCACCCCCGCAGGGCAATACCGTAGCGCCAGTGATACCGGCAACTGGGTTAACGCCGATGGTGCGATTTTCTACCCCTATATTGGTCGCCTGAAAGTGGCCGGGAAAACACTTACCCAGGTACGCAACGAGATTACAGCGCGTCTCGATTCAGTCATTGAAAGCCCGCAAGTCGATGTCAGCGTCGCGGCGTTCCGATCGCAAAAAGCGTACGTCACCGGCGAAGTCAGCAAATCGGGTCAGCAGCCGATTACCAATATTCCTCTGACCATCATGGATGCGATTAACGCCGCGGGCGGTCTGACCGCAGATGCAGACTGGCGCAACGTGGTGCTCACCCAGAATGGCGTAAAGACCAAAGTGAACCTCTATGCGCTGATGCAGCGTGGCGACTTGCGCCAGAACAAACTGCTGCACCCGGGCGATATTTTATTTATTCCGCGCAACGATGATCTGAAAGTCTTCGTGATGGGTGAAGTGGGTAAACAGAGCACGCTGAAAATGGACCGCAGCGGTATGACCCTGGCGGAAGCGCTGGGTAACGCTGAGGGTATGAATCAGGATGTCGCTGATGCGACGGGGATTTTTGTTATTCGTGCAACGCAAAACAAGCAGAATGGCAAAATCGCCAATATTTATCAGCTGAATGCGAAGGACGCATCGGCAATGATACTCGGAACGGAATTCCAGCTTGAACCTTACGACATTGTTTATGTCACTACCGCGCCGCTGGCTCGTTGGAACCGTGTGATTTCTCTGCTGGTACCGACGATTTCCGGGGTGCATGACCTGACAGAGACTTCACGGTGGATTCAAACATGGCCCAACTAAAATTTAACTCAATCCTGGTGGTTTGTACCGGCAACATTTGCCGTTCGCCCATTGGCGAGCGCTTGCTGCGTAAACGTCTGCCGGGCGTAAAAGTCAAATCGGCAGGTGTTCATGGTCTGGTAAAACACCCTGCAGATGCGACAGCGGCAGATGTTGCCGCTAATCATGGCGTATCTCTTGAAGGACATGCCGGACGTAAGCTCACTGCTGAGATGGCACGAAATTACGATCTGATTCTGGCAATGGAGTCGGAACATATTGCTCAGGTTACCGCAATTGCTCCCGAGGTCCGCGGGAAGACAATGCTGTTTGGGCAATGGCTGGAACAGAAAGAGATCCCGGATCCCTATCGTAAAAGTCAGGACGCATTTGAACATGTCTACGGTATGTTGGAGCGCGCCAGTCAGGAATGGGCGAAGCGCCTCAGCCGGTAATTTGAGTTTATAAAATACGATGACAACTAAAAATATGAATACGCCACCAGGCAGCACTCAGGAAAATGAGATCGATCTGCTTCGTCTGGTCGGCGAGTTATGGGATCACCGTAAGTTTATTATCAGCGTGACCGCGTTATTCACGCTGATCGCTGTCGCTTACTCGCTGTTAAGCACACCAATTTATCAGGCAGATACTCTGGTCCAGGTTGAGCAAAAACAGGGCAACGCCATTCTCAGCGGCCTGAGCGATATGATCCCTAACTCATCGCCCGAGTCTGCACCGGAGATCCAACTGCTGCAATCGCGCATGATTCTCGGTAAAACCATTGCTGAACTGAATCTGCGCGACATAGTTGAGCAGAAGTATTTTCCGATTGTGGGTCGCGGCTGGGCGAGATTAACCAAAGAAAAACCAGGTGAGCTGGCGATCAGCTGGATGCATATTCCACAACTGAATGGTCAGGATCAGCAACTGACACTCACGGTTGGGGAAAACGGCCACTATACACTGGAAGGTGAAGAGTTCACCGTCAATGGTATGGTCGGCCAGCGTCTGGAAAAAGATGGCGTTGCGCTGACTATCGCGGACATTAAGGCCAAACCAGGAACACAGTTTGTCCTGAGCCAGCGTACCGAACTGGAAGCGATTAACGCATTGCAGGAAACCTTTACCGTTAGCGAACGCAGTAAAGAAAGCGGGATGCTGGAACTTACCATGACTGGTGATGATCCCCAGTTGATTACTCGTATTCTGAACAGCATCGCTAACAACTATTTGCAACAGAATATCGCTCGCCAGGCGGCGCAGGATTCACAAAGCCTTGAATTCTTACAGCGCCAGTTACCTGAAGTGCGCAGCGAGCTGGACCAAGCGGAAGAAAAACTCAACGTTTATCGCCAGCAGCGCGATTCGGTTGACCTTAACCTGGAAGCCAAAGCCGTTCTTGAGCAGATTGTGAACGTTGATAATCAACTCAATGAGCTGACCTTCCGCGAGGCAGAGATCTCCCAGCTGTATAAGAAAGATCACCCAACTTATCGTGCGCTGCTGGAAAAACGCCAGACGCTGGAGCAAGAACGCAAACGCCTGAATAAGCGGGTATCGGCAATGCCTTCCACCCAACAGGAAGTGTTGCGTTTAAGTCGTGACGTAGAAGCGGGCCGTGCGGTATATCTGCAATTACTTAACCGCCAGCAGGAGTTGAGTATTTCGAAATCCAGTGCCATTGGTAACGTGCGGATTATCGACCCGGCAGTCACTCAGCCGCAGCCAGTGAAACCGAAAAAAGCGTTGAACGTGGTGCTTGGTTTTATTCTTGGCCTGTTTATTTCTGTGGGTGCCGTGCTGGCGCGTGCGATGTTGCGTCGTGGTGTAGAAGCCCCGGAACAACTGGAAGAGCACGGCATCAGCGTTTATGCCACTATCCCAATGTCCGAGTGGCTGGATAAACGCACCCGTCTGCGTAAGAAAAATTTATTTTCTAATCAGCAGCGCCATCGTACTAAAAACATCCCCTTCCTGGCGGTGGATAACCCGGCGGATTCTGCTGTGGAAGCCGTACGTGCGCTACGAACCAGTCTGCATTTCGCTATGATGGAGACGGAGAATAACATTCTAATGATCACCGGTGCGACGCCAGACAGTGGTAAAACGTTTGTCAGTTCAACTCTGGCAGCGGTGATCGCCCAGTCCGATCAAAAAGTGTTATTTATTGATGCCGACTTACGCCGTGGTTATTCGCATAACCTGTTTACCGTGAGTAATGAACATGGCTTGTCGGAATATCTGGCAGGTAAAGATGAGCTCAACAAAGTGATCCAGCATTTTGGCAAAGGAGGCTTTGATGTGATTACTCGCGGTCAGGTGCCACCTAACCCGTCTGAACTGCTGATGCGCGATCGGATGCGTCAATTACTGGAATGGGCGAACGACCATTACGATCTGGTGATTGTCGATACGCCGCCGATGCTGGCGGTGAGTGATGCCGCGGTCGTGGGGCGTTCTGTTGGCACCAGCCTGCTGGTTGCGCGTTTTGGCTTGAACACCGCCAAAGAGGTGAGTTTGTCAATGCAGCGTCTGGAACAGGCAGGCGTCAATATTAAAGGCGCTATCCTCAATGGTGTGATTAAACGCGCCAGCACCGCTTACAGTTACGGCTATAACTATTACGGTTATAGTTACTCCGAGAAAGAGTAAAACTGAAAGTGGCCGGATGCGGCGTGAACGCCTTTTCCGGTCTACGCATTAGACAGTTCTTCGTTTGTCATCAGCCTCAGAGCATTCAGGTAACTGAATGCTCTTTTTTATGCATTACAAACTGCACGCCGGTATGCGTGCTTCATTCACGATTTGCGTAAAACCTGCCAACGAACACATGCCCTGCGCATTTCGCTCTTCACATCCTGCCAGGGTCAGTTTCACCTCTCCGGGCGGCGTATTTAATGACAGCGGCGTTTTATCACGCATCTGCTGTAAAGTCTGGAAGACCAGCGAAACCTGAATCCACTGGCTGTTATCGCTTAGCCGACGCCAGCGTTCAAACACCAGTTCACCACCTGGCGGCGTGTTATCCGGCTGACCGGGAAGCGTCCAGTTGAGCTCCAGTGCGCCGCCGAGATTTGCCAGATTAGTATCGTGTCCGGCGATAAACAGCACTGAAGTGGGTAATGTCACACCATACGCCTGTTTTTGCGGTGGATGGGGCGTCAACGCTGTCTTGATCAAATCTAATAACGGGGTGGCGCGGCTGCGGGCAACCTCTGGCGTGCGTTGTAGCAAATAAAATTGCGCGTTATGCAAACTTAGCAAGGTGTTCCACTGGTGTGAATCGGTGATCCTTCCCCACCCCGGCTCCGGCATTCCCTGTGCTTGTTGCAGGAGAAATATCTCCGTCAGCATTGATGCGAGGCTTACCGCACCGGTTAATGAGACATTGTCGGCGCTCACCTTGAGTTCCGATGGTAATGCCTGCGTTAATGAACAGCTTTCGTCCTGTTTCTCACGTTTAAGGCACAAGTTTGATTGCGGAAAATTAAGCACCCGTTCCAGTTCGCGAAACGCCGTTTGCCGATGCCCGGTAAAGTCAGCAATTGACCCTCCTGCCCTGCTGAGGATCGCGTCAGTCACGTTCGCGTTATCCAGTTGGCAAACGCCAGTTTTTAGAGGATTAAATAACGGATCGGGACTGGACGTATCTGCCTGGGTATGTACGGTTATTGCACAGTCAGGTGCCAGCCCGGCGGCGAAGGCTTCGCCTGTTTTACGGGTACGCTCGTCGACATCAGCAATAATCGCGACCTGACCAGACTGCGGGCAGCCCTTTTTCGCCAGCAATCCGTCGGCTACCAGACGCTGGCGTTGGTAATGTCCGAGATAGGCGATTAGCTCACCACCGCGCGGTGTCAGCCAACCCAGTTTTACCGGCCAGGTTGGCCATGCGTCTGGGGTGACATCCTGCATCAGTTGCGTGGCCTTGGTTGGAGCACGCACACCATGACGACTGACAATCACCACACTTTCCAGCTTCAGCTCCGGCTCACTCTGAGCGAATGCAGATTGCGGGGTTAACGGAATCAGAAGAGATAAAAATGGGATTAAGATCGCTTTCATCGATATGTTTCCGCTTTTCATATCTGACATTATTGATTGCCTGATGCGATGCTAATGCGCCGCATCAGGCCTACGTTCGTTAACTTTTCAGACGCGGGTCCAGCCATACCAACACAAGGGTGGAGAGCGAACACATCAACAAAATGCCGACGAACCAAAGTAAATACCACATTGTTTCTGCTCCTTAGTACAACTCGTTTTCGTTACGGCGGAGAGTTTCTGTTGTCATGCGCCCCCACATTTTGTAGTAGCTCCAGAGAGTGTAGAGCAACACAATGGGCAAAAATATCAGCACGATTACCAACATAATGCTCAGCGTCAGCTGACTGGAAGTACTGTCCCACAACGTCAGGCTGGAGATCGGACTCACGCTTGACGGCATGACAAAGGGGAACAGCGTGATGCCTGCCGTGAAAATCACGCCAAATTGCATCAATGATGCCATCAAAAATCCCCAACCCGGGCGACCACGATAAATCGCCATCACCGTCAGCAATGGGCAGAAGAATCCCAGCAGCGGGAAGATCCACAAAACGGGCGACTCGACAAAATTATTCATCCAGGCACCAGGTAGCACTGCCACCAGTTTCATTAACGGATTGGAAGGACCGTTAGCATCCTGGGCGAGCAGTACAAAGCCATCAATACCGACCCACAGCCAGTAACCCGCCAGCAAAAAGCACAGCATCACCAACAGTGCAGCGCGTTTGGTCGCCAGCTGTGAACGCAGATGAATCACACCAACAGTTTTCAGTTGTAACCAGACGCCACCTTGCAAAATCACCATCCCAAGGCTGAGCAATCCGCACAATAAAGGGAATGGCGTCAGCAGTTGCCAGAAGCTGCCGAGATACTCCACGCGTAATTGCGGTGTGAAGGCAAACGGCACGCCGAGCAACAAGTTGCCGAAGGCGATACCGAAGACTACCGGCGGCACCAGACTGCCGATGACCAGACCGGCGTCCCACATTTTACGCCAGCGTGCATCGGCGATTTTTCCGCGATAATCAAAGGCCAGCGGGCGGAAGAACAGTGAGCACAGCACCAGGATCATCGCCACATAAAAGCCGGAAAACGCCGCTGCATACACTCTGGGCCAGGCGGCAAATAATGCCCCACCAGCGAGGATCAACCAGACCTGGTTGCCTTCCCAGTGTGCACCAACGCTGTTTATCACTATCCGGCGTTCATCATCATTACGCGCCACCAGCGGCAGCAGACAGCCGATCCCCATGTCAAATCCGTCGGAGATCATAAAGACCACCAGGATCACGCCAATCAGCAGCCACCAGATGAAGCGCAATGTTTCATAATCAAACATGATTTTCTCCTTTACCCCTGTTGCTGCGTCGGTTGTTCACTCTGCATCGCGCTCGGCCCCAGACGGGCATATTTCTGCATCAGGTAGACTTCGGCGATTAAGAACAGGGTGTAAAGCCCTACGATCATGATCAGTGAGAAAGCCAGTTGTCCTGTGGTTAAAGCGGAGTGCGCGGAGTATGTCGGTAAGATGTCCTGTATCGCCCACGGCTGACGACCAAACTCGGTCATAAACCACCCGGCTTCAATCGCAATCCACGGCAACGGCAAACTCCAGAGCGCCATTTTCAGCACCCAGCGATGCTGGTCGATTTTGCCACGCAGCGTCTGGACAAGCGCAATCAGCATCACCAGTAGCAGCAGGGAACCACAGCCCACCATGATGCGGAAACTCCAGAATACCGGCGCAACCTGAGGTATCGCGCCACGCATCGCCGCCTGGTACTGTGCGGCTGTGACATGATTCATATCCGGCGCATAGCGGGAGAGCAACATGCCGTAGCCCAGGTCACCTTCCAGTCCCCGGAATGCCTGCAACACATGCGGCTCACGATTGCCTTGCGATATTTCCTGCATTAACAGCCAGGCCATACGTCCGCGTTGCAAGCGTGGGTAGGTTTCAGCCATCAAATTCTTCAGACCCGGCACGGGTTTATCTAATGAGTGAGTGGCGAGGATCCCTAGCAGCGCGGGAATTTTGAGGGCAAAGGCGTTACGCTCTTGATCCTGTTCCGGCCAGGCAACCACATGGAACGGTGCAGGTGCAGGTTCCGTTTGCCACTCCCCTTCCATCGCCGCCAGTTTTACCGGTTGTACTTGCGCGACTTCATACGCAGAACTGTCTCCGAGTTGCAGGGTACCGATAATCGCCAGAGTACCGAAGACGGAACCGATGGCAAACGAGCGTAATGCGACATCGCGCTCCCGTCCGCGCAGTAAATACCAGGCGCTGATCGCCATAATAAACATGGCCCCGGTCACGTAGCCCGCCATTACGGTGTGCACAAATTTCACCTGGCTGACCGGATTAAAGACCAGCTCGCTGAAGCTGGTCATCTCCATACGCAGGGTGTCGATATCAAAATGCGCACCGGTCGGGTATTGCATCCAACCGTTGGCATTCAATATCCACAACGCAGAGAGATTTGAACCGAACGCCACCAGCCACGTCACCAGCAGGTGCTGGTATTTATTCAGCCGTTGCCAGCCGAAGAAGAACAGCCCGACAAAGGTGGATTCGAGGAAGAAGGCCATTAATGCTTCCATCGCCAGCGGTGCGCCAAAAATATCGCCCACATAGTTGGAATAGAATGACCAGTTAGTACCAAACTGAAACTCCATGGTCAGGCCGGTAGCCACGCCAAGAGCAAAATTGATACCGAAGAGCTTACCCCAGAAGCGCGTCATATCGCGGTAGATTGTTTTGCCGGTGACCACGTAAATGGTTTCCATAATAGCCAGCAAAAAAATCAGCCCCAGGGTAAGGGGTACAAATAAAAAGTGATACAGCGCGGTCAGAGCAAACTGCCAGCGCGATAAATCAATGACATCCCACATGCGCACTCCTGTAGGCGAAGAGAGAAAAATAACCCGATAATGGTAGATCTCCCTCTTTATCCTGAAACTCTACGACCAGAGGTATTCGCCGATTGCGATATTCATAAGACTGAAAGCGATACTTACCGTCTTTTTACGTCGGTGCAGCTTCCGCCAGCCACTGACATACCTCGCTAAGCCGCTGCGCAGAGTCGACCAAATCTTCTGGCGCTGCCAGCACCACTTCCGGTATTGGGCAGATTTCATAACTTTCCAGTAACGGGCCTTTTAAGGTGTCCGTACAGCGTAAATGCCAGACATGGCGTAACCCCGTGGCGTTGATATAGCTCTCGCCATAGCCAATGGTACGAATCTGAATATTTCCCGGCCCACAGAGACGTGAGAGAAAAAGCCGATCAGCCTCGCTGATGGGTAATTGCGTCAGATTAATGCTGTGCGGCTGCGCGTCGGGGTTACGTACATGTGCCAGTAACTCATGCGCCAACGGTAGGCCATTCATCAGGCCATCAATGGGCGGCGGTAACAGCGAATCTGTCGGCAAGAGATTTTGCGTTGCCGCCTGCCACAACGCCAGCGGCGCGCAGCCAGCCTCCAGTTTGTCCTCCAGCAACTTTTCGCCGCGACGTCTGCGCACCCGCCATAATCCGCAGAAGATCGCCTCCTGTATTTCACTTTCACTGTCGTCAGCCTGCTGAATGCGCACTGACACTTCCCCTTCCCCGAGAAGCGTATTGATAAAGTGACGATCGTCGGCGTTGAGATTTAACAGATCGACTGCCAGCACCTCGCCCAACGGCGGTTGGCGTTCGCTTAGTTGATGTTGTAACTCGTTTAACAGCGCAATCACCTGCGGGCTGTGAGCACATTGCTCCAGGGCCGCCATACTCGGTTCATCATTCACCTGACAGGTGATCGGCAGTGGATTCATGCTGAAACTGTCATCGTTCGGTTGCGTTCCTGGCCCCAGCAGATGGAAAAAAGTTTCGCTCATGAGGCACGCTCCTGCTGCGGTTCGACAAGCCCGCGCATCAGGTTTATCAGTTCCGCCCACGGGTGAATACCATTCAGCACGCCGCGATAGTTTCCGCCGGTAAACACTAAAGTGGCAGGAAAGCGAAAGACGCCAAAGCGATCGCCGATGGCTTCGCTCTGCTCAAGGTCAGCAATCGCCACCTGCCATGTATAGTCGGGAAACTCGCGCAGTAATTCGCCAATCATTACCGGATTATCGCTGACCTCTGGCGTGCGTTTCGGGTCACTGCTTAATAACACCACGCCGTCTGGCGCTTGCGTAAGCCAGTCGTCAAGACGGGATTCACTGACTGGCGTCCAGCCGCGCGCCAGCATTCGTTGCCACAACGCATCAAATGGCGTGTCGTTGCTCATCCCTGCTCCTCCTGTGTCATCCGGTACTGGCGCAAGCGAACGCCTTCGTAATTTTCCATCGACAGACAGTCATAATTGAGACAGCGCGATTCATTAGCCGGTTGCGGCACAATTCCCCACGCAGCAAGCTGCGCCAGCGCCGCCTGTTCCGCAGCGGGCAGTTGCTCCCGTGCCAGTTCGCTCAGGCTACCGCCGTAGTCGTCGAGCATTGCGGGTTGCAGACCGACGAGGGCAATATGTGCTGGCAGATGTCCGCGGATATCCGCCAGCGCCAACACTTCGGAGAAACTGTTCTGATGCAGGCTCATTTTCTTCGCGCTGAGATAAGCCGGAATGCGTTCTCCGGCATAGGTTCGCAGCGTTCCAGGTTCCAGCCCGTAGTCAATGGCATCGAGAATCAACAGATGGCTGGCGCTTTCGACATACCCCAGCAAGTTCAGTCCCTGAGTACCGCCATCGACAATCTCCACATACTCGGGCCAGTGGTAATGGGCATACAGCCGTTCCGCCACCCGCACGCCGAAGCCTTCATCGGCCCACAGCAGGTTGCCCAGCCCCATGACCACCACGCGTTGCTCGCTCATGAACGCTCCTTGTTACTTATTTTGCCAAATTTGTGGCTACGGTAGCCGTTGACCATGGTGGAGATCACCGTGTCGTCGGACATGATGTCTTCACGCAGCGCCATGTAGACATGACCGATCACAAACGCGCCAATCAGCCACATCCCCAGCCGATGCCAGCTGTGAATGTCCATTGAGTTGCCACCCGTCCAGTAGAAAAATTCCACCACATAACGGAACGGCGCAAAAATAGCGTACTGGCTGTGTTCGCTGTACAGCGCAAAACCAGTGATGATCATAAAGACCGACATCAGGAAATAGCCGAACATCGCCGCCTGGGCGATGGGATTATGGCCTATATCGGCACTCGGACGTTTTGCCAGAAACAGATACCAGCGGATTTCATACCACACGCCCTGCCACCAGCTTTTACGCCATACCGGCACGATAAACAGCTCGCGGGAGTATCGATTGCCAACAAAAGCCCAGTAGATCCGCATCAGCAAAACCACGGTAAAAACCATCCCGGCGCTGAAGTGAATTAACCTGATGTAGCCCATATAGAACAGATACGTCGCCTCGCCGCTGACGGAAGGTAGCGGCTTGCCGATAAAGTATCCGGTGACCATCAACACCGCCATGCATAACACCGTCAACCAGTGCCAGATGCGCACTGGCGCTTCAAAGACATAGTGGCTGACAACGTTGTCGCTTTTCTGTTGCATGATGATTCTCCTTCGCTGTTAACGCACCTGCACGGAGATCAGCTCGCTACCGTCGTCGCCCAGCACGTGTGTTGAACAGGCGAGGCACGGGTCAAAGCTGTGCAGAGTACGCAGGATCTCCAGCGGTTGCTCGGGGATCGCCATTTTGGTGTTCATCAGCGCCGCTTCATAAGCGCCAATCTGCCCTTTGGGATCGCGCGGGCTGGCGTTCCAGGTGGTCGGCACCACGCACTGGTAGAGATCAATCTTGCCATCGCGAATGGCGGCCCAGTGGCCTAACGCCCCGCGCGGCGCTTCGGTAAAACCGACACCACGGCACTCTGTCGGCCAGGTTGCAGGTTCCCATTTTTCCGTGGAAGCAGTGGCGAGATTGCCGTTTTTCAGGTTGGTCATCAGCTTGTCGAAGAAATACTGCAACTTACCTGCGGCCCACTGCGCTTCGTGCGCGCGGCACAAAATGCGGCCTAACGTTGACTGGATACCGGAAAGCGGCAGGTTCAACGCCGACATCATGCGATCGACCGACTCAACGGTCGCAGCATCGCCTTTGTGATAAGCGATTAACGTGCGCGCCAGCGGCCCCACTTCCATCGCGTTACCGCGCCAGCGTGGCGCTTTGATCCACGAGTAGCGTTCCTGTTCATTCAGCTGCTGAATGTTGGTATCGCTGCCTTTGACATCGCCGGGGTTGTACCACGGGTCGGTGATGCCATCGAACGGATGACGCCCGACCTGATCGTTGGGATATCGATACCAGGCGTGGTCGACAAACTCCTGCACCTGCTGCGGATCAACCAAATCCACTGGCAGCACATTGTTGAAGTCGCCGTTAATCACCGCGCCGCCAGGCATCAGCAGACTTTTCTCGCCAAAGTCGTTGGCAATATCCGGGAATGCGCCGTAGCTGAGAACGCATTTATCAGAAAGACCAGTGCCGATTTCGCTCCACGGTTTGTTGAACTGACCGATGGCTAAGGCGTCGGGGATCATCACGTTGTTAATGAAGTCCGCCGTGCGGGTGATAATTGACTGCACCAGGTTCAGGCGTTCCATATTGACTGCCCCGACCGCGCCGCTTTCGTCAATGTTGATGGCGCAAGGCATCCCGCCGACAATCCAGTTTGGATGCGGGTTTTTACCGCCAAAGACCGCGTGGATTTTGACAATTTCACGCTGGAAATCGAGAGCTTCGAGATAGTGGGCAAAGCCCATCAGGTTAGCTTCTGGCGGCAGTTTGTACTGCGGGTGCCCCCAGTAGCCATTGCGGAAGATCCCCAACTGCCCGCCTTCAACAAATTTTTTCAGGCGGTTTTGTACGTCGAAGAAATAGCCAGGGGATGATTTCGGCCAAGAGGAGAGACTTTGCGCCAGTTCGGAGGTTTTCCGCGGGTCGGCTTTCAGCGCATCTAACACATCGATCCAGTCCATCCCGGCAAGCTGATAGAAGTGCACCAGATGATCGTGGCACCAGAGCGTTGCCAGCATAATGTTGCGGATGATATTGGCGTTGTCCGGCACTTTAATGCCGATAGCATCTTCGATGGCGTAAACCGAAGCCAGGGCGTGTACGCCAGTACAGACGCCGCAGATACGTTCAACGAACGCCCACGCATCGCGCGGGTCGCGCCCTTGTAGGATGATCTCCAGCCCGCGAAACATGGTGCCGCAGGAGACGGCATTGGTGATCACATTCTGATCGTTAATATTCACTTCGCAGCGCATGTGGCCTTCGATGCGCGTAATCGGGTCGACCACCAGGCGGCGTCCGGCATTATTGATGGTGTATCCCTGAGTTTCGTACTGAGTGCTCATGCCTGTTTATCCTCATTGCCTGGCTGATGTTCGGTTTCTGTAGGTTGCTGGTTATGACGTCTGCGCTGGTCAACGGCGCTGGCGACTGCGTGCACACCAACAGCCGCTGCCACCACGCCAAGCGCGGTTAAACCGACGGTATCGGCGGTGGAATGAGTACCCATTTGCGGAATATCGACCACGCGGCTGTAGAACGAACCGCGATCCCAGAAACCATTTTCCGCACAGCCCAGGCAGCCGTGACCAGACTGGATTGGGAAAGAAACGCCATCATTCCAGCGTGTGGAGGAACAGGCGTTATAGGTGGTAGGCCCTTTGCAGCCCATTTTGTACAGGCAGTAACCTTTGCGGGCAGCGTCATCATCCCAACTCTGGACGAACTCTCCGGCGTCGAAGTGGGCGCGGCGATAGCATTTATCGTGGATTCGCTGACCATAGAACATCAGCGGACGGCCCATTCTGTCGACATCTGGCAAGCGATCAAAGGTCACCATGTAAGTAATGATGGCGCTCATCACATCCGGGATCGGCGGGCAGCCAGGTACTTTGATAATGGGTTTGTCGGTGATGACTTTGTCGATAGGCGTTGCCTGCGTCGGATTGGGTCGCGCGGCCTGCACGCAGCCCCAGGACGCGCAGGTTCCCCAGGCGATAATCGCGCTGGCTCCGGCAGCGGCACGTTTGAGTTTCTCAATAAACGGTCGACCGCTGCTGATACAGAACATCCCCTGCTCGCCCAGCGGCGGATTACCTTCTACTGCGAGGATATATTTGCCATTGTATTGCGTGATGATGTCTTCAAAGACTTCTTCCGCCTGGGTTCCGGCGGCAGCCATCAAAGTATCGTCGTAATCGAGGGAAATCAGGGAAAGGATGACGTCCTTCGCCAGTGGGTGAGCGGAGCGGATAAAAGATTCGGTACAGCAGGTGCATTCCAGACCGTGGATCCATACCACCGGAATGCGCGGTTTGTTCTCCAGCGCCCAGGCAATCTTTGGTGCCATTCCCGCGCCTAATCCCAGCGACGTGGCAGCCAGACTACAATATTTGAGAAAGCTGCGCCGGGTAACGCCCTGACGCCGCATGGCCTGGTAAAATGTTTCCTCGTTATTCATATCGCACGTCTCTCCTCCTTGCGACACCGGCAGGACACCGGGCGCTTATGGTCGGCAAGCGACGTCCCTGTAGCAAGGCAAACCATCGCTTCACGTGAGATGCTGAAAACGAAAGCTCATCCTTCTGCACTGGCGCACGTCGCCAGAAAGTATTGTTAATAAAGCGTAGTGAAACTTTTGCACAAAACAATACAAACTGTGTGGATTTATCTTTTAGCGATAAAAATGGACCTATTTTTCTTTTGGCCGGGCGGTGGGGATGTTTAGCCGGTTGCTAAACGAGTAAAAGAGAAGGAATTCATGGTGATGAAATGATCAATCTGCTGTTATTTCACGCTATCAATGCACTTTTGGCTGTTTTTCAGGCAAACAAACAAATTAGGGGTTTACACGCCGCATCGGGATGTTTATAGTGCGCGTCATTCCGGAAGTGTGGCCGAGCGGTTGAAGGCACCGGTCTTGAAAACCGGCGACCCGAAAGGGTTCCAGAGTTCGAATCTCTGCGCTTCCGCCAAATAAGATAAGGGGTTAGCTAAATGCTAACCCCTTTTTCTTTTGCCTGTCGAAATTCTCAGGGCGTTATATTTGCTTAATGACCTGATAATCCGCTGTTAAACCTGTTCCAGATCAAATGCGTAAAGATGGGTAAAACTTCTGGGTGCCCTTACGCATTATCATTATGCTGCTTAATTAATTACATCTGTCATAGAGAGTGACTCAATGGATCGTATTGTTAGTTCTTCACATGACCGTACATCACTGCTTAGCACCCATAAGGTGCTGCGTAATACCTATTTTCTGCTGAGCCTGACGCTGGCCTTTTCGGCGATTACCGCAACTGCCAGTACGGTGCTGATGCTGCCA
Source organism: Escherichia sp. XD33 (assembly GCF_019375075.1). Lineage (NCBI taxonomy): Bacteria > Pseudomonadati > Pseudomonadota > Gammaproteobacteria > Enterobacterales > Enterobacteriaceae > Escherichia > Escherichia sp. XD33. The sequence goes on along the minus strand of NZ_JAENDM010000009.1, from coordinate 109,268 downwards.
TCTCCGGGTCTGATTCTGACGCTGGTGGGTATGTATGGTTTGATGTTCCTGACCTATAAAACGGCGAATAAGCCGACCGGGATTATCTCCGCATTCGCCTTTACCGGTTTTCTGGGTTATATCCTCGGACCTATTCTGAACACCTATCTGTCTGCCGGAATGGGTGACGTAATCGCTATGGCACTGGGCGGAACGGCGTTAGTGTTCTTCTGCTGCTCTGCATATGTGCTGACCACCCGCAAAGATATGTCGTTCCTCGGCGGTATGCTGATGGCGGGTATTGTGGTGGTGCTGATTGGTATGGTTGCGAATATCTTCCTGCAGCTGCCTGCTCTGCATCTGGCGATCAGCGCGGTCTTCATTCTGATCTCCTCTGGCGCTATCTTGTTTGAAACCAGCAACATCATTCATGGCGGTGAGACGAACTATATTCGTGCCACGGTTAGCCTGTATGTTTCGCTGTACAACATCTTCGTCAGCCTGCTGAGCATTCTGGGCTTCGCTAGCCGCGATTAATCTCACCCGCTAACACTTTCATAGCCTCGCTTTATGCGGGGCTTTGTTTTTTGTTACACTGCCGCCAGTCTGATTAAGGTAGTAATAATTATGCTGATCTTCGAAGGTAAAGAGATAGAAACGGATACCGAAGGCTATCTCAAAGAAAGCAGCCAGTGGAGTGAGCCGCTGGCTGTGGTGATTGCAGAGAACGAAGGGATTTCGCTGTCACCGGAACACTGGGAAGTGGTGCGTTTTGTGCGTGATTTCTATCTGGAATTCAATACTTCTCCGGCGATTCGTATGCTGGTAAAAGCGATGGCGAATAAATTTGGCGAAGAAAAAGGTAACAGCCGCTATTTATACCGACTGTTTCCGAAAGGTCCGGCTAAGCAAGCCACCAAAATTGCTGGCCTGCCAAAACCGGTAAAATGTATTTAACGGATACGAAAATCGGTTAATTCCCCCGAGGGATGATGCGGCTCGCTGAGCACCCGTTCTACACGCGCAGAACGCGGGCCGCCACTCTTTAACCACTGCATTAATTTTTCCACCTGCCCTTCTTCACCGCAAGCAACCACTTCCACGCTGCCATCGTCAAGATTTTTGGCGTACCCGGTTAAACCCAGTCTTTTCGCTTCGTACTGTGTGGTGTAGCGAAATCCTACGCCCTGAACTCGCCCGTAAACCCAGGCAATTATGCAGACTTTCGACATTGCTGCTCTCCTTATCCTTAATGGACGCGTTGCAAATCCATGGAAAACTCCGGACAATGACGCCCATTTCTTTGCATCGACAGAAAAGTAAATTATGAGTGTACGTTTAGTGTTAGCCAAAGGGCGCGAAAAATCATTACTTCGTCGCCATCCGTGGGTCTTTTCCGGGGCCGTTGCCCGCATGGAAGGTAAAGCCAGCCTCGGTGAAACCATCGATATTGTTGATCATCAGGGAAAATGGTTAGCACGCGGCGCTTATTCGCCAGCTTCGCAAATCCGGGCGCGCGTCTGGACGTTTGACCCGTCTGAGTCTATCGACATTGCTTTTTTTTCCCGCCGTTTGCAACAAGCACAAAAATGGCGTGACTGGCTGGCGCAAAAAGATGGCCTCGACAGCTATCGTTTAATCGCCGGAGAATCTGATGGCCTGCCGGGTATTACTATCGATCGTTTCGGTAATTTTCTGGTGCTGCAACTGCTGAGTGCTGGGGCAGAATATCAGCGCGCGGCATTAATTAGTGCCCTGCAAACGCTGTACCCGGAATGTTCGATTTACGATCGCAGCGACGTCGCGGTACGTAAAAAAGAAGGAATGGAGCTGACCCAGGGCCCCGTCACCGGCGAGTTGCCACCTGCCCTGCTGCCGATTGAAGAACACGGAATGAAACTGCTGGTGGATATTCAGCACGGACACAAAACGGGCTACTACCTGGACCAGCGTGATAGCCGCCTGGCTACCCGCCGCTACGTTGAAAATAAACGTGTGCTGAACTGTTTCTCCTATACCGGTGGTTTCGCCGTATCGGCACTGATGGGCGGTTGCAGCCAGGTTGTCAGCGTTGATACCTCCCAGGAAGCGCTGGATATTGCACGGCAGAACGTTGAGCTGAACAAACTGGATCTGAGCAAGGCTGAGTTTGTCCGTGATGATGTCTTTAAATTGCTGCGTACTTATCGCGATCGCGGTGAAAAATTTGACGTTATCGTGATGGACCCGCCGAAGTTTGTTGAGAATAAAAGCCAGTTGATGGGCGCGTGTCGTGGTTATAAAGACATCAACATGCTGGCGATTCAGCTGCTGAATGAAGGCGGTATTCTCCTGACTTTCTCCTGTTCCGGTCTGATGACCAGCGATTTATTTCAGAAAATCATCGCGGATGCCGCAATTGATGCCGGTCGTGATGTACAATTTATAGAGCAGTTCCGTCAGGCAGCCGATCATCCGGTGATCGCTACCTATCCGGAAGGGCTATATCTGAAAGGGTTTGCCTGTCGCGTCATGTAACTTGAAATGTGGAATTTTACCCTTATATCAAAGGTAAAGATTTCCCGGGAGGTGACTATGATTGCCAGCAAATTCGGTATCGGCCAGCAGGTCCGCCATTCCCTGTTAGGTTATCTCGGAGTGGTCGTGGATATCGACCCGGTTTATTCGCTCTCTGAACCGTCGCCTGATGAGCTGGCGGTGAATGACGAGCTTCGCGCCGCTCCGTGGTATCACGTAGTGATGGAGGACGATAACGGCCTACCGGTTCATACCTACCTGGCTGAAGCCCAGCTAAGTAGCGAATTGCAGGATGAACATCCTGAACAGCCATCCATGGATGAGCTGGCGCAGACCATCCGCAAACAACTCCAGGCCCCGCGTCTGCGTAACTAATCCCTGAACAAATCCCCGGAAGGTTTTTGCCTTCCGGGGATTTTTTATTTGGCCAGGCCCAGGCGAGGGATCTCAATAGCCGGGCAGCGATCCATCACCACATTTAACCCGGCATCCCGTGCCAGTACTGCCGCTTGCTCATTAATCACCCCCAGTTGCATCCAGAGGGTTTTCGCGCCAATGGCAATAGCTTCCTGTGCCACGCCCCACGCCGCTTCTGAATTACGGAAAACATCGACCATATCGACTTTTTCCGGAACGTCTGCCAGCGTGCCATACCCCTTCTGGCCCAGCAGCGTTTTGCCGGCAACTTTTGGCGAAACCGGAATGACGTGATACCCCTGGTCGAGTAGATATTTCATCACGCGATAGCTGGGACGATCGGGTTTGTCGCTTGCCCCCACCAGCGCAATGGTGTGAGTGGACGTTAAAATGCCTGCAATATCGGTTTCTTTCATTATTTCCTCCAGACTGTTTAACAAAGTGTACGACAAAGCCGACATGCCAACCATGCAGCTAATACGAATGAATGAGAGCAAAAGCGGGAAATATGTCTATATGTTAGTAAGTATGATTAAAGAAAAATTTTGACACATTATTATTCGGGCGGTCTTTTGACAGGAGCTACCTATGAAAACCGGCATCGTGACCACCTTGATTGCATTATGTTTGCCGGTATCCGTTTTTGCCACCACGCTGCGGCTTTCAACCGATGTCGATCTTCTGGTACTCGACGGCAAGAAGGTTTCCAGCTCTCTGCTGCGCGGTGCGGACAGCATTGAACTGGATAATGGACCGCATCAGTTAGTGTTTCGCGTTGAGAAGACGATTCATCTTTCCAATAGTGAAGAACGGCTGTATATCTCCCCACCGCTGGTGGTCAGTTTTAATACCCAGCTCATCAACCAGGTCAATTTTCGCCTGCCTCGCCTGGAGAATGAGCGGGAAGCTAACCATTTTGATGCCGCGCCGCGCCTTGAATTGTTGGATGGCGATGCGACGCCGATTCCGGTAAAGCTGGATATTCTCGCCATTACCTCAACGGCAAAAACGATTGATTATGAGGTCGAGGTTGAACGCTATAACAAATCCGCGAAACGCGCTTCACTACCGCAATTTGCCACGATGATGGCAGATGACAGTACGCTGCTTTCGGGTGTTTCCGAGCTGGATGCTATTCCACCGCAGTCTCAGGTGCTCACAGAACAACGGCTGAAGTATTGGTTTAAACTGGCTGACCCACAAACGCGAAATACTTTCCTGCAGTGGGCGGAAAAACAACCATCTTCCTGAGATTTTTGTGCCTGTGCGCAGGCTTTTTCGGTCTTTATCTTGCAGCGATAAGTGCTTACAGTAATCTGTAGGAAAGTTAACTACGGATGTACATTATGGAACTGACGACTCGCACTTTACCTGCGCGGAAACATATTGCGCTGGTGGCACACGATCACTGCAAACAAATGCTGATGAGCTGGGTGGAACGGCATCAACCGTTACTGGAACAACACGTACTGTATGCAACAGGCACTACCGGTAACTTAATTTCCCGCGCGACCGGCATGAACGTCAACGCGATGTTGAGTGGCCCAATGGGGGGTGACCAGCAGGTTGGCGCATTGATCTCAGAAGGGAAAATTGATGTATTGATTTTCTTCTGGGATCCACTAAATGCCGTGCCGCACGATCCTGACGTGAAAGCCTTGCTGCGTCTGGCGACGGTATGGAACATTCCGGTCGCCACCAACGTGGCAACGGCAGACTTCATAATCCAGTCGCCGCATTTCAACGACGCGGTCGATATTCTGATCCCCGATTATCAGCGTTATCTCGCGGACCGTCTGAAGTAATATTGCACAGGTGGCAAACGCCACCTGTTTCTTACGGTTTTCTCGCCACCGGCACATCCAGATTTTTCAGTATTTCCACAAAGGGAGAGGGATTCTCTTTGTTAAACAGTGCCCATACCCGATGGCGTGCCCGGGTCAGCGCCACGTACATTAACCGCCGTTCTTCAGCGTCCGGGAAATCCTCAACCGGTGGCAGTAGCGCCTCTTCCATAATCGACTCCCGCGCCGCAGCCGGAAAACCATCACTTCCCTCCTGCAAGCCAACGATGATGACGTAATCCGCCTGTTGCCCTTTGCTGGCATGAATGGTCATAAAGTCGATTTGCAACTTCGGCCAGCGTGTTGCCGCTTTTTCCAGGCTGGCAGGCCTCATGTGATGGTAACGCGCCAGGATCAGAATGCGCTCTTCCGGTTTGGCATAACCAGAGAGCTTATCCAGCAAAGCGTCAAGTTGACTCTCATCCAATAACGTGACGGCTTTTTTGTCTCCATTGGTTAAGCTGTTTAGCGGCTTTTTCAGCTGGCCTGGGTTCTGCTGAATAAACCGGTTTGCCACCTCACCGATACGACTGTTAAAACGGTAAGTCGTGTCTAAATCACAGCGTTCGCCTTCACCAAAGTTTTCATGGAAAGCGGTGGTGAGCGACATTTGCGCACCGCTGAATCGGTAAATCGCCTGCCAGTCATCACCAACAGCGAACAACGTCGTCTGACTGTTTTGCTTGCGTAATGCCGCTAACAACGCTGCCCGCTGCGGCGAGATATCCTGAAATTCATCAACCAGAATATGCTTCCACGGGCTGATAAAGCGACCTTTCTCCAGAATCACAATCGCCTGATGAATAAGGCCCGAAAAATCGACAGCGTTTTCTGCCTTCAGCGCACCTTTCCAGGCTTTTAATAACGGGGCCATCAACTTGATACGTTTACTGAACAGATCGCGAATCTCTTCGGGTGCACTGGCAATCATTTCTGCCTGTGCACCACCGTGCATCCGCATCAGACTTACCCAGCGATCGAGGCGAGAGGCAAGGCGACGCTGTAATTTTTCATCATCCCAGAAGTTACCTTCTGGCACTGACCACTGCATTTCTTCCGTCAGCCATTGCCGCCAGCCCTTCGCCTGCGCTTTCTTTTCGCTGCATTGCTTGCGCCACTCAGCAATAAAGAGTTCATGACGGGCAGCGGTATCATTTTCCAGTTTGCTGACTATCGGAACTTTTTTGCTGCCCTGCTGAATAATATGCAGCGCCAGCGCATGAAACGTGCGTGCGGTAATGTCTTCGGTATGTAGCCGTTCGCGAATCCGCTCGTCCATCTCTTCAGCGGCTTTGCGACCAAACGCCAGCAATAAAATTTGCTCAGGGGACGCTTCACCACGCGCCAGCAACCAGCCTGCACGGGCCACCAGCACCGACGTTTTTCCGCTTCCTGCACCTGCCAGCACTAACAGAGAATGCTCGCCATTAACGACTGCCCGGGCCTGCGCCGGATTCAGCGGTGAAGACTCGACCTGGCGGAAAAAATCCGCATACTCGGTAAGCATGGCTTCGGTATACGCCTGGTTATGCTGCAACCGAGCGCTTTCAATATCTTTCAACCAGGCCTGACATTTACGCCACGCCTCACGGCAGTTATCGAATTCTTCCAGTCGGTTAACCGGCAACGGCAACGCCGACAAAGCCTGGCGGATTTGTTGCTGCACGCCAGAGGTTTGCTCACGCGTCAGCCATTTATTTTCCCCAGTGCGCGTGGCAATCAAATCCAGTTGCTGGCGTAAAACACCAGACGCAATTTCGCTCATCTCGCCACTCCACCGCCGCCAGTGAGCATCAAGATGATGGTAAAAACGCTGCGTCTCGCCCCATTCGGTGCCGTGCAGACGCACCACTTTTTCGTCCGGCAGTACAAATTCCAGCTCGCCCCATACCAGACCGCGCTTACAGTGAATCGCCAGTAATTGATTGAAAGGAATAAGGTATTCGTGGCGATCGCCGGAGACTTTAATCCCGGCATTGAGGATCACCGCCCGATCGTAAGGGTGCTGTGCCAGACGTTTTCCAAGCGTTGTCGCTTTCAGTTCCATGACTCTGTAGATCCACACGAAATTATTTCTTATCAGTGTAACCGTCAGAGAAAACGTGCTCCAGCCCAAAAAAACGTTACAATTGCCGCCCATTACTGAAAACCACAGTAAAGCGAGGTTTTATGCGTACCGTTTTGAACATTCTGAACTTTGTGCTTGGCGGATTTGCCACCACTCTGGGCTGGCTGTTGGCGACTCTGGTCAGTATTGTGCTGATTTTTACCTTACCGCTGACACGATCCTGCTGGGAGATCACTAAACTGTCTCTGGTGCCTTATGGCAATGAAGCTATTCATGTCGATGAACTGAACCCGGCTGGCAAAAATGTGCTGCTGAATACTGGCGGTACGGTATTGAATATTTTCTGGCTGATTTTCTTTGGCTGGTGGTTATGCCTGATGCACATTGCAACGGGCATCGCACAATGTATTTCAATCATTGGCATTCCTGTCGGCATTGCGAACTTTAAAATTGCCGCTATTGCACTATGGCCGGTTGGTCGTCGCGTGGTATCGGTAGAAACAGCGCAAGCTGCGCGTGAAGCCAATGCACGTCGTCGTTTTGAATAATCCACTAATATGGCCTTTATGCTAAGTCCTTTGCTCAAACGCTATACCTGGAACAGCGCCTGGCTGTATTACGCGCGTATTTTTATTGCGCTTTGTGGAACCACAGCGTTTCCGTGGTGGCTGGGTGATGTAAAACTGACGATTCCGCTAACGCTGGGGATGGTGGCAGCGGCGCTGACCGATCTCGATGACCGACTGGCGGGACGTTTGCGTAACCTCATCATTACGCTGTTCTGCTTTTTTATCGCCTCGGCCTCAGTAGAATTGCTGTTTCCCTGGCCCTGGCTATTTGCGATTGGCTTAACGCTCTCTACCAGCGGCTTCATTTTGCTCGGCGGTCTGGGTCAACGCTATGCAACAATTGCCTTCGGTGCATTGCTGATCGCCATTTACACTATGTTGGGAACATCACTGTATGAGCACTGGTATCAGCAGCCGATGTATCTGCTGGCCGGTGCCGTCTGGTACAACGTCCTGACACTTATTGGTCATCTGCTGTTCCCGGTCCGCCCGCTGCAGGACAACCTGGCGCGTTGCTATGAACAACTGGCGCGTTATCTTGAGCTCAAGTCGCGCATGTTTGATCCTGATATTGAAGATCAAAGCCAGGCACCGCTGTACGATTTGGCTCTCGCCAACGGTCTGCTGATGGCGACATTGAATCAGACGAAACTCTCGCTGCTGACCCGCTTACGTGGCGATCGTGGTCAACGGGGAACGCGTCGCACGCTGCATTATTACTTTGTCGCACAGGATATTCACGAGCGTGCCAGCTCTTCTCATATTCAGTATCAAACATTGCGTGAACATTTTCGCCACAGCGACGTGCTGTTCCGTTTTCAGCGGCTGATGTCGATGCAGGGCCAGGCGTGCCAGCAACTGTCACGCTGTATTTTGTTGCGTCAGCCTTATCAACATGATCCGCATTTTGAGCGCGCTTTTACGCATATTGATGCTGCGCTGGAGCGGATGCGCGATAACGGCGCACCCGCCGATTTACTCAAAACACTGGGATTTTTGCTGAACAATTTACGCGCCATTGATGCCCAACTGGCAACAATTGAATCAGAACAGGCCCAGGCACTACCCCATAATAATGACGAAAATGAGCTCGCTGATGACAGCCCGCACGGGTTGAGTGATATCTGGCTGCGTCTTAGCCGTCACTTCACGCCGGAATCCGCCCTCTTCCGTCATGCGGTAAGAATGTCGCTGGTGTTGTGCTTCGGCTACGCCATCATTCAGATAACCGGAATGCATCACGGGTATTGGATCTTGCTGACAAGTTTGTTTGTCTGCCAGCCAAACTATAACGCCACGCGCCACCGCCTGAAGTTAAGGATTATTGGTACGCTGGTAGGTATCGCCATTGGCATTCCTGTGCTGTGGTTTGTGCCATCACTGGAAGGGCAGCTGGTGCTGCTGGTTATTACCGGCGTGCTCTTTTTTGCCTTCCGTAACGTGCAATACGCTCATGCAACGATGTTCATCACACTTTTGGTGCTACTGTGTTTTAACTTACTGGGTGAAGGTTTTGAAGTAGCGTTACCTCGCGTAATCGATACGCTGATTGGTTGTGCCATTGCGTGGGCGGCAGTGAGCTACATCTGGCCTGACTGGCAGTTTCGCAATCTGCCGCGCATGCTCGAACGCGCCACAGAGGCCAACTGTCGGTATCTCGATGCCATACTGGAGCAATACCATCAGGGGCGTGATAACCGTCTGGCGTATCGTATTGCCCGCCGCGATGCACACAACCGTGATGCTGAGCTGGCGTCGGTGGTATCAAATATGTCCAGCGAGCCGAACGTTACCCCGCAAATTCGCGAAGCCGCGTTTCGGTTGCTGTGCCTTAACCATACGTTTACCAGCTATATCTCAGCCCTCGGTGCTCACCGGGAGCAGTTAACTAATCCTGAAATTCTGGCGTTTCTTGATGACGCAGTTTGCTATGTTGATGACGCGTTACATCATCAACCTGCTGATGAAGAACGCGTCAATGAGGCATTAGCTAGCCTGAAACAGCGGATGCAGCAACTTGAACCACGGGCAGACAGCAAAGAACCTCTGGTCGTACAACAAGTTGGATTATTGATTGCATTACTGCCTGAGATTGGTCGTCTGCAACGCCAGATTACTCAAGTTCCGCAGGAAACTCCTGTTTCGGCGTAAGAGAGTCAGCCCATTCTGCAAGCTCCTGGCGGCGTGCCACCGGGAGCGCAGCTTCATGAATGCCGATAATGGCACCTTCAAGCATAAACAGAATCTTTTCTGTCACCAGACTGTTTTGCTGCCGCAGTCGCAACCAACACATTTTTGCCCCAAGTATACGTAACGCCCGTACATCCTTAATCCCCACCTCCCCGAGAATCGCTTCCAGATGAAAAGACATATTGGGCAAATCTTTCAGTCTTTCCCGGGTATTGCGCGTGCTTTTCTCTTTCAGCGCTGCATCGAGAGAATATTTCGACAGACGCACCAGCTTCAGTTGATTTCGCCATAGACTTTCATCAACCCGATAGTAATTGAGGGTAACGGATCGGCCACACTTTTTATATGTCAGCCAGACAGGCGGATGTTTTACACAGTACTGTGCACTTTGCTCACAAGCCCGAAGATACAACTCACCATCAGAAACCATCGCAAACACCGTGTCGTCAACGGTCAGGCTGTAACTGCCAAACAATGATCGGTATTCAATTGTGCCCAACGTTGCCAGGTATTCTTGTGATTTATAGATCCGCTTATAGGAGAGGCTTTTCATAAAATTCCTTTTAAAATCATAACATAAAAGAATGATTCACATTAACGGATCCGTTAACTACGAAAATAGGCAACTTATTCTTAAGGGGCAAGATTAATTTATGTTTTCCCGTCACCAACGACAAAATTTGCGAGGCTCTTTCCGAAAATAGGGTTGATCTTTGTTGTCACTGGATGTACTGTACATCCATACAGTAACTCACAGGGGCTGGATTGATTATGTACACTTCAGGCTATGCACATCGTTCTTCGTCGTTCTCATCCGCAGCAAGTAAAATTGCGCGTGTCTCTACGGAAAACACTACAGCCGGGCTTATCAGTGAAGTTGTCTATCGCGAAGATCAGCCCATGATGACGCAACTTCTACTGTTGCCATTGTTACAGCAACTCGGTCAGCAATCGCGCTGGCAACTCTGGTTAACACCGCAACAAAAACTGAGTCGGGAATGGGTTCAGGCATCTGGGCTACCCTTAACGAAAGTAATGCAGATTAGCCAGCTCTCCCCTTGCCACACTGTGGAGTCAATGGTTCGCGCTTTACGCACGGGCAATTACAGTGTGGTGATCGGTTGGTTGGCAGATGATTTGACTGAAGAAGAGCATGCTGAACTTGTTGATGCGGCAAATGAAGGTAACGCTATGGGGTTTATTATGCGTCCGGTAAGCGCATCCTCTCACGCCACGAGACAACTTTCCGGGCTAAAAATTCACTCTAATTTGTATCATTAAGTAAATTTAGGATTAATCCTGGAACTTTTTTTGTCGCCCAGCCAATGCTTTCAGTCGTGACTAATTTTCCTTGCGGAGGCTTGTCTGAAGCGGTTTCCGCGATTCTCTTCTGTAAATTGTCGCTGACAAAAAAGATTAAACATACCTTATACAAGACTTTTTTTTCATATGCCTGACGGAGTTCACACTTGTAAGTTTTCAACTACGTTGTAGACTTTACATCGCCAGGGGTGCTCGGCATAAGCCGAAGATATCGGTAGAGTTAATATTGAGCAGATCCCCCGGTGAAGGATTTAACCGTGTTATCTCGTTGGAGATATTCATGGCGTATTTTGGATGATAACGAGGCGCAAAAAATGAAAAAGACAGCTATCGCGATTGCAGTGGCACTGGCTGGTTTCGCTACCGTAGCGCAGGCCGCTCCGAAAGATAACACCTGGTACACTGGTGCTAAACTGGGCTGGTCCCAGTACCATGACACTGGTTTCATCAACAACAATGGCCCGACCCATGAAAACCAACTGGGCGCTGGTGCTTTTGGTGGTTACCAGGTTAACCCGTATGTTGGCTTTGAAATGGGTTACGACTGGTTAGGTCGTATGCCGTACAAAGGCAGCGTTGAAAACGGTGCATACAAAGCTCAGGGCGTTCAACTGACCGCTAAACTGGGTTACCCAATCACTGACGACCTGGACATCTACACTCGTCTGGGTGGCATGGTATGGCGTGCAGACACTAAATCCAACGTTTATGGTAAAAACCACGACACCGGCGTTTCTCCGGTCTTCGCTGGCGGTGTTGAGTACGCGATCACTCCTGAAATCGCTACCCGTCTGGAATACCAGTGGACCAACAACATCGGTGACGCACACACCATCGGCACTCGTCCGGACAACGGCATGCTGAGCCTGGGTGTTTCCTACCGTTTCGGTCAGGGCGAAGCAGCTCCAGTAGTTGCTCCGGCTCCAGCTCCGGCACCGGAAGTACAGACCAAGCACTTCACTCTGAAGTCTGACGTTCTGTTCAACTTCAACAAAGCAACCCTGAAACCGGAAGGTCAGGCTGCTCTGGATCAGCTGTACAGCCAGCTGAGCAACCTGGATCCGAAAGACGGTTCCGTAGTTGTTCTGGGTTACACCGACCGCATCGGTTCTGACGCTTACAACCAGGGTCTGTCCGAGCGCCGTGCTCAGTCTGTTGTTGATTACCTGATCTCCAAAGGTATCCCGGCAGACAAGATCTCCGCACGTGGTATGGGCGAATCCAACCCGGTTACTGGCAACACCTGTGACAACGTGAAACAGCGTGCTGCACTGATCGACTGCCTGGCTCCGGATCGTCGCGTAGAGATCGAAGTTAAAGGTATCAAAGACGTTGTAACTCAGCCGCAGGCTTAAGTTCTCGTCTGGTAGAAAAACCCCGCTGCTGCGGGGTTTTTTTTGCCTTTAGTAAATTGAACTGACTTTCGTCAGTTATTCCTTACCCAGCAATGCCTGCAGATCCTGCTTCAGAGAAGACATTTTATTCGCGTATTTCTCTTTGTTTTCCGCATCTTCAATCAGCTGAACAATCGTTTCAGAAAGCGTTTTACCGCGACGCTGCGCAAGACCAGCCAGACGTTGCCAGACAATAAATTCCAGATCGATCGATTTTTTGCGCGTATGCTGGTGTTCCGCATTAAAATGGCGCTTTCGTCTTGCCCGAATGGTTTGCTTCATGCGATTGACCAGTTCCGGATTCATATGCTTGTCAATCCAGCCATTTACCAGCACGGGTTCATTTTCCAGCGAGAGCAACACATCGACGGCTTCCTGGGCGGCACTGGCTTCTATGTAACGGGTGATTAACTCCCCTTCGCGATGCTTCTTAACCAGATACTTCCATTTCCAACCGCTTTCAAGATTTTCAAGTTGTTGATATTTCATAGCGATCTCAATGTTACCGTGTAACTCTTTACAGAATATCAGCTTTTTAGGCCAGTGAAGAAAAGAATCTCCATCCTGTGAGCTTTAACGCCCATGCCAGGAGTATTGTCGGTGCTTTCTACGTGTGCTGTAGTGCCGGTTACGGTATAATCGCGGCTTTGACAACAGACTAAAAAACATCAACTTTGACCATTACGAAACTTGCATGGCGTGACCTGGTTCCTGATACCGATAGCTATCAGGAAATATTTGCTCAGCCACATTTGATTGACGAAAACGATCCTTTATTCAGTGATACTCAACCGCGGCTGCAATTTGCGCTGGAGCAGTTGCTGCATACGCGAGCATCCTCCTCTTTTATGCTGGCGAAGGCCCCGGAAGAGTCTGAGTATCTGAATCTTATTGCCAATGCCGCGCGTACGCTACAAAGCGATGCAGGCCAACTGGTGGGCGGTCACTATGAGGTTTCCGGCCACTCCATCCGCTTACGTCACGCAGTGAGTGCAGATGATAATTTTGCGACTTTAACGCAAGTTGTCGCTGCCGACTGGGTAGAAGCGGAGCAACTCTTTGGCTGCCTGCGCCAGTTTAATGGCGACATTACCCTGCAGCCTGGTCTGGTGCATCAGGCAAATGGCGGTATTCTCATCATCTCTTTGCGTACACTGCTGGCGCAACCTCTGCTGTGGATGCGGCTGAAAAATATCGTTAACCGCGAGCGTTTTGACTGGGTTGCGTTTGATGAGTCGCGCCCTCTCCCCGTCTCTGTGCCTTCGATGCCATTGAAGCTGAAAGTCATTCTGGTAGGCGAACGCGAATCATTGGCTGATTTCCAGGAGATGGAGCCAGAGCTTTCAGAGCAGGCTATTTATAGCGAATTTGAAGATACTCTGCAGATTGTCGATGCGGAGTCAGTAACCCAGTGGTGTCGCTGGGTGACATTTACCGCCAGACATAATCACTTACCTGCACCGGGAGCGGATGCCTGGCCGATACTTATCCGCGAAGCAGCACGCTACACCGGTGAACAAGAAACACTTCCGCTTAGCCCGCAGTGGATCCTCCGCCAGTGTAAAGAGGTCGCCTCCCTGTGTGATGGCGACACCTTCTCCGGCGAGCAGCTAAACTTAATGCTGCAGCAGCGTGAATGGCGCGAAGGTTTCCTCGCTGAACGTATGCAGGATGAGATCCTTCAGGAGCAAATCCTGATTGAAACCGAAGGCGAACGCATCGGGCAAATTAACGCCCTTTCGGTCATTGAATTTCCGGGTCATCCACGCGCTTTTGGCGAACCTTCTCGCATTAGCTGCGTTGTGCATATTGGCGATGGTGAATTCACCGACATCGAACGCAAAGCGGAGCTTGGCGGCAATATCCATGCGAAAGGGATGATGATCATGCAAGCGTTCCTGATGTCGGAACTACAGCTTGAGCAACAGATCCCCTTCTCAGCATCGCTGACATTTGAGCAGTCATACAGTGAAGTTGATGGAGATAGTGCCTCGATGGCTGAACTCTGCGCCCTGATAAGCGCCCTCGCCGATGTGCCGGTGAATCAGAGTATCGCTATCACAGGTTCAGTCGATCAGTTCGGTCGCGCCCAGCCGGTCGGTGGTTTAAATGAGAAAATCGAAGGCTTCTTTGCTATTTGCCAGCAACGTGAGTTAACCGGGAAACAAGGTGTCATTATCCCCACAGCTAACGTTCGCCATTTAAGTCTTCACAGTGAACTGGTGAAAGCGGTAGAAGAAGGCAAATTCACCATCTGGGCAGTAGACGATGTGACTGACGCACTGCCGTTATTATTAAATCTGGTGTGGGATGGCGAAGGCCAAACGACGCTGATGCAAACCATCCAGGAACGTATCGCGCAAGCATCGCAACAGGAAGGACGTCACCGTTTTCCATGGCCATTACGTTGGCTGAACTGGTTTATTCCGAACTGATCGGACTTGTTCAGCGTACACGTGTTAGCTATCCTGCGTGCTTCAATAAAATAAGGCTTACAGAGAACATGGTAGATAAACGCGAATCCTATACAAAAGAAGACCTTCTTGCCTCTGGTCGCGGTGAACTGTTTGGCGCTAAAGGCCCGCAATTGCCAGCACCGAACATGCTGATGATGGACCGTGTGGTCAAAATGACCGAAACGGGTGGTAACTTCGACAAAGGGTATGTTGAAGCAGAACTGGATATCAATCCGGATCTGTGGTTCTTCGGATGCCACTTTATTGGCGATCCGGTTATGCCGGGATGCCTGGGCCTGGACGCAATGTGGCAGCTGGTAGGGTTCTACCTCGGCTGGCTGGGCGGCGAAGGTAAAGGCCGCGCGCTGGGCGTTGGCGAAGTGAAATTCACTGGTCAGGTACTGCCGACAGCGAAAAAAGTGACCTACCGTATTCACTTTAAACGCATTGTTAACCGTCGTCTGATTATGGGCCTGGCGGATGGCGAAGTGCTGGTTGATGGTCGTCTGATCTATACCGCCAGCGACCTGAAAGTCGGTCTGTTCCAGGATACGTCTGCCTTCTGATTATAATCAGACAGAGTATCAAAAGGCGAAACCTCCGCAATGCGGAGGTTTCTTTTTAAAGAGACAGAATCAGGCCATTACTACCCTGTCCGCCATGGCTTCTCGCCAGCCTCCCAGCCATTGTGACCTTTGATTCAGCGTCTGATAGGGACACATTTCTTTTGAGCGTCCGGCGATGCCGGCCTGATAACCACGTTGATGTGCCCGTTCCAGGCGATCTCGTTTTTGTCTCTTCATGCCTCGTTTCCCTCATACTGGTTTCTGGTGGAAAAGAAAACAGTGATTACTAAATATGCAATCACAGTTAAGCAATACCGCGAATCATAACTGCCGTCAATGCGCAAAATTCACGCCACTGTCATATTTGTGAGCTACACGGGCATGTCGGTTGTACAAAAAATGTGAAGAGGAACAAATTTTTCCGCACGTTAGAGACAAAAAAACCGCCTCAGGCAACATACCGGAGACGGTTATATTTACAAATCTTTATAATTAAGGTAGACGCTTTATCTCTTGTGCAATAGAAGCGGCTTCCTGACTCCAGACACCGGCCAGCACTTTAACCATCTCATCGTAACCATCCTGAGTTTGCAATCCTTCCAGACGGAACGGACGTTTGATCAGTTGTCCCTGGTGGTTCAACAGCCACTCACCACTGACAATGACCTTGCCATCATAGCGACCGTTAAACTCCGTTACGGTAACATTGAGCGTGTCCTGGGCGCTTCCCAGAGGCTGGGAGGCAACCACCCAGCCGGGCAGTTGCGTACTCAGGTTGGCAACCAGGGTGTTGCGCAACTGTTGATCCAACGGGCTGGCCCACAAGTTGTTGTTGGCAATCACATACTTCACATCACTGGTTTGATAAACCACACCATTCCCCGCCAGATAGTCAGGAACAGTGACCTGCTCTACCCATAACAGACGATTGCCCTGGCTGGCGGTACTTTGTGTACCGCTCTGCACCACAGGTAACTGGTAATAGTTTTTATTAATTTCGCCGGAGCTGCATCCGGCCAGCCACAGTGCTGCAATCGTCACTAGCCACTTTTTCATTGTTTCGCCCTCTTCGGCTCTGGATCTTTTTTGTCCTTCGCTTCAAATACCAGCGCGTTACTCTTCTCATTGAGCGTTTTCAGCACCGGTTGCAGTTCTCGCAACACCTGATCAAGGCGCTGCATATCCGCCACCATCTTGTTGTAGGCTGCGGAGCCAGGCTGGAAGCCCTGCATGCTGCGATTCAATTCACGCAACGTTGACTGCATATCCGTCGGCAACTGCTGCATCGACTGGCTAGCGAGGATCTTGTTCATGCTATCCAGCGTCGTTTGCAGGTTTTTCATTGTGCGCTGACTTTCAGAAAGCGTACTGGTTGCCTGTTCAATCATCGGATTCAATGGCAGTTTGTTGATCTTATCCAACGCTTCCATCAGTCGTTGCTGGATTTGCGCCAGGCCGCCGCTAACGGTCGGGATAATCTGATAACCATTAAATTCACGAATACCGGTTATTGCAGGCGTATTTGGATAGAAATCGAGATCAACATACAGTGCACCAGTGACCAGGTTTCCGGTTTTCAGCGATCCGCGTAAACCACGTTTCAACAATTCGCCAAGGTGCTCAACAACATCCGCATTTTCGCCAAGCTGCATTTTCAGCCGCTCTGGCTCGATACGAATCAGTACCGGAATACGGTAATCATCGTTAAATGTCTGACGCATATTCGGCGCAAAGAATGGCACTTTGCTTACGGTACCCAGGCGAATACCCCGGAACTCTACCGGAGCTCCCGGTTGCAGACCGCGTACCGAATCTTTAAAGAACATCAGATAATCAATGTGATCGGTGTACAACGAATCCTGAATGCTCTTCTGATCATCATACAAAACGAAAGCTGTTTTCGGTGCCACTGGCTGCCCTAAATCCAGACCTTCCGGCACATCAAAGCTGACACCGCCACTCAGCAGCGTTGTCAATGAGCCCATCTCCACACGCATCCCTGCTGACGTCAGATCAACCGCAATGCCACTATCTTTCCAGAAGCGAACATTGTTGGTCACCAGTCGGTCATAAGGTGCATTGATGAACAGTTGATAGCTGATATTGCGTTTTTGTGTATCGAAGGTGCTGGTTTCAACCGAACCTACCCGATAGCCACGGAACAGCACCGGATCTCCTGGCGAGAGCTGCCCGGCTTTTTTGCTATCGAGAATCACACGGATACCTTTCGCATCAGGCGGGGCCAACGGTGGCGAGTCCAGCAAATCGTATTTATCCATTTTGCTGCCTTTCGCGCCTGGCTGCAGTTCGATATAAACTCCAGACAGCAGCGTTCCCAGGCCGCTAATCCCTTCGCGACCAATCTGCGGTTTCACCA
Organism: Escherichia sp. XD33; assembly: GCF_019375075.1. Classification (NCBI taxonomy): domain Bacteria; kingdom Pseudomonadati; phylum Pseudomonadota; class Gammaproteobacteria; order Enterobacterales; family Enterobacteriaceae; genus Escherichia; species Escherichia sp. XD33. The sequence continues at coordinate 91,568 of NZ_JAENDM010000009.1, read as the reverse complement.
CCCAAAAGACGGTGTCTTTATGCAGCAATTTTTCCATACCGGAATTCAGCCGCGCTTTGATTTCAACGTGCGTCAAATCATCAGCCAGTGTGGCGCTTTCAACCACGCCGACGTCAACGCTACGGCTTTTAATGGTGGTTTTGCCACCTTCAATTCCTTCCGCATTCGCGGTGATCAGGGTCACTTCCGGTCCCTGATGGCTGTAATGATAAAAAAGAACCCAGGCCCCAATGAGCGCCGTGACGATAGGAAATATCCACACGGGAGACCAGTTCTTCACTTTCTGGATTTTGGCTTCCCCATTATTAGATTCCATACTGTCAGGACTCCTCATGCTCTGATTCAGGTTGACGATCCCACGACAAACGCGGGTCAAACGTCATAGCAGAAAACATTGTCATTATGACGACTAAAGCAAACATTAATGCACCCATTGCCGGATAAATACTCATTAAACCTCCCATACGCACCAGCGCCGAGAGCACCGCGATAACGAAAACGTCAATCATCGACCAGCGGCCTACAAACTCAACAACTTCATAAATCAAATGCATTCTTTCACTGTCGCGCTTGCCATGCCCTTTGGCATCCCAACACAGCCACGCGATGGCGATCATCTTTAACGTTGGCACCATAATACTGGCCAGAAAGATCACCGCAGCGACGGGATAAGAGCCTTCGCTCCATAACAGAATGACCCCAGCGAGAATCGTCGACGGCATCTTCGAGCCTAATAAATCCGTCACCATGATGGGCAAAATATTAGCCGGAAGATACAGCATGATGGACGTTACAAGCAGCGCGAGTGTCCACTGCAGGCTGTTTCTACGCCGAACGTACCCTTTGGTACTACAACGCGGGCACACGGGTTCATCAGCAGGAAGGATTGCCGTACAACAGGAGCACGAACGCAGCCCCTGACGTATCCCCGTGACGCCTGGTTTTAGCGGCTGGCGCAGTTCTGGCATCGGGGCGATGTCGTCCCATAACCAGCGACGATCAACGCACTGAAAAGCGCGCAGTTGCAGGACACAAAATAAACACCAGGGGAGAAAGCTGCTGCCTACCCCAATGCTGCCGTAAGCCATCAGTTTAACGAAACTGACCAGCACACCAGCGAGGAAAATCTCCGCCATTCCCCAGGTTTTGAGTTGAAAAAGCACCCGTGCCAGTTGCTCTTTTAAACGGACCGGTAATTCCGCGCGATTCACCAGTAACAGAATGGTTATCAGACAAAACGCGGGAACCAGTTGCACAAACAACAGGAAAAAGGTGCCGAGGCTGGCGTAGTCCTCAGAAAAAAGCACGCCGGGAATTTCCAGTAATGTAATTTCACTGGTAACTCCTGCAACGTTCATATTCACAAAAGGAAACAAGTTGGACAGCAACAGCATGAACAGTGCAGCCAACGCATAGGCGGTGGGACGCTGCCGAGGGGCATCCCACGCCACGGTTAACGTTGTGCCACACCGGGGACATGCCGCTTTCTGACCATGCTCAAGGCGCGGTAACGCCACCAGCATGTCACACTGCGAGCACAGGATGTGCTTCGCGGCATGATGATGTTCGCACATTGGTACTCCTTAATGATGCGCTATTTTACAGATGACTAACAAAGTGTTGGTTTTCATGCCTGATAAACCCAGTTCATCAGGCAATTTTACCGTTGTCAGCTGTCTCTGTTTAAATCGACTATTTTGCGATCAGCCACCATTTTTTAACGCTTCAAGATACTCCCAGCGTTCAAAGGCTTGCTCCAGCTCCTGCTCTGCAGCAGCCATATCGGCGAGCACTTTTTGTGTCTGCTCATGTGGCTGACTGAAGAAGGAAGCATCCGCCACCTGCGTCTGTAGGGCTTCCAGCTTCGCCTCCAGATCTTCGAGCAATTGCGGTAGCTGCTCCAGTTCGCGCTGCAATTTATAGCTTAGTTTGCTACTGCTGCGTTTTACAGTTTCTGCTTTTGCCGCGGCGGCTTCTTCGGTTTTTTTCACCGCAGGCTGTTTGAGCGCCACATACTGCTCTTGCTGACCACGGGCATCATGATAACCGCCGACATAACGACCAATTTTACCGCCGCCTTCGAAGATCCAACATTCTGTAACGGTGTTATCGACAAACTGACGATCGTGGCTAACCAGCAATACCGTGCCCTGATAGCTGTCGATCAGTTCTTCCAGCAGTTCCAGCGTTTCGACATCAAGATCGTTGGTCGGTTCGTCAAGAATCAATAAGTTGCTTGGTTTGAGGAACAAACGCGCCAGCAGCAAGCGGTTCCGCTCACCGCCAGAAAGCGCACGTACCGGCGTCATCGCCCGTTTCGGATGGAACAGAAAGTCCTGCAAATAGCCCAATACGTGGCGTGGCTTGCCGTTAACCATCACCTCTTGCTTACCTTCGGCAAGGTTATCCATCACCGTTTTATCGGGATCCAGTTCCGCGCGGTGCTGATCGAAATAAGCCACTTCCAGTTTGGTGCCAACGTGAATACGCCCGCTGTCCGCTTGAAGCTGACCGAGCATCAGTTTCAGCAGCGTGGTTTTGCCGCACCCATTCGGACCAATCAGGGCAATTTTGTCGCCACGTAGAACCTGGGCCGAAAAATCTTTCACCAGTTGCTTACCGTCAACCTGGTAGCAAACGTCTTCCATTTCGAAAACGATCTTACCGGAGCGGCTGGCCTCTTCCACCTGCATCTTTGCGGTACCCATCACTTCGCGACGTTCACCACGCTCGCGACGCATCGCTTTCAGGGCGCGTACGCGGCCTTCATTACGGGTACGGCGTGCTTTGATCCCCTGGCGGATCCACACCTCTTCCTGCGCCAGTTTGCGATCGAACTCGGCATTTTGTAATTCTTCCACGCGCAGGGCTTCTTCTTTTTCCAGCAGGTACTGGTCGTAATTCCCTGGATAGGTCACCAGCTTGCCGCGATCGAGATCAACAATGCGCGTCGCCATATTGCGGATAAACGAACGGTCGTGGGAGATGAAAATAATCGTCCCGTTGAAAGTTTTCAAAAACCCTTCCAGCCAGTCGATGGTTTCAATATCCAGGTGGTTTGTCGGTTCATCAAGCAACAGCACGCGCGGATTACTCACCAGCGCGCGTCCTAATGCCGCTTTACGCAACCAGCCGCCGGAAAGCGACGACAGCGCAACGTTAGGATCTAACCCCAGTTGCGCCAGCACTTCGTTGATGCGGTTTTCCAGCTGCCACAGGTTGTGGTGATCCAGCTGTTCCTGAACCTTCGCCAGTTCGTTGAGATTTTTCTCGCTCGGGTCGTTCATCACCAGGCGCGAAATATCGTGATAGCGTTTCAGATATTCCGCTTGTTCTTCAATGCCTTCGGCAACGAAATCATAAACGCTACCCTCAACGTTACGCGGCGGATCCTGTTGCAGACGAGCTACAATCAAATCTTGCTCGTAAATAATGCGACCGTCATCCAGCCCTTGTTCACGGTTGAGGATTTTCATTAACGTCGATTTGCCCGCGCCGTTGCGGCCCACCAGACAAACACGTTCGTTATCTTCGATATGCAGTTCTGCGTTATCGAGAAGCGGCGCGTCGCTGAACGACAGCCATGCGCCATGCATACTGATTAATGACATTACTATTCCTTTAGGCTGCGGTAATCAGCCAGCAGTTGTGGATCTGGCGGTTACGGGCGAAATCCTGGGAGAGCGTTTTTTGCGTAATTTCTTGTGCTTTCAGTCCCAGTTTTGCCAGGCCGTCGAGATCCATACGGAAGCCACGTTTATTGTTCGAGAACATGATCGTCCCACCTGCACGCAGCAGACGTTTCAAATCTTTCATCAGCGCCAGATGATCGCGCTGAACATCAAACGCATCTTCCATTCGTTTTGAGTTAGAGAAGGTTGGCGGATCGATAAAGATCAGATCGAACTGTTCATTTGCCTCACGCAGCCACGCCAGGCAATCGGCCTGAATCAGGCGATGCGCACGCCCGGTCAGGCCATTCAAACGCAGGTTGCGTTCTGCCCACTCCAGATAAGTACGCGACATATCCACGGTGGTGGTGCTGCGTGCACCGCCTAATCCCGCATGCACGGTGGCGCTGCCGGTATAAGAGAACAGGTTGAGGAAATCTTTGCCTTTGCTCATCTGACCGAGCATACGACGGGCGATACGGTGATCGAGAAACAGACCGGTATCGAGGTAATCCGTCAGGTTCACCAACAAGTGAGCGTTATATTCGGTAACTTCAAGAAACTCGCCCTTCTCGCCCAGTTTCTGGTACTGATTTTTGCCCTTCTGGCGTTCACGGGTTTTCAGCACCAGTTTGTTTGGCGCAATCCCCAGTACCGAAATGGTTGCAGCGATAATATCGAACAGACGCTGACGCGCTTTGTGAGCATCAATAGTTTTTGGCGGCGCATACTCCTGCACCACCACCCAGTCGGCATAACGGTCAACGGCAACGTTATATTCCGGTAGATCGGCGTCATACAGGCGGTAACATTCAATTCCTTCCTGGCGAGCCCACTTCTCGAATTTTTTGAGGTTCTTACGCAGGCGGTTGGCGTAGTCTTCCGCTACCATCGCCGGTTTGCTGTCTGGAGTGCTTTCGGCAACGTGGTAATTTTTCTGTACGCAGTCCAGCGGGCCGTTTTTCGCCTTGTACTGTTTGTCTGCACGCAGCTGCAAGCAGCTTAGCAGATCCGGCGAGGCACTAAACAAAGAGAGATTCCAGCCACCAAACTGGTTTTTCATGATCCGACCCAGCAGGCTATGCAGCGCAATCAGCGCCGGTTCGCTGTCCAGACGTTCCCCGTATGGCGGGTTGCTCAACACTGTGCCGTACGGCCCTTTCGGCAGCGGATTGGTCAGTTGCGCGACATCTTTCACCTCAAAGGTGATCAGTTCACCAATCCCCGCAAGACGGGCGTTAGTGCGTGCACGTTGAATCACCCGTGCGTCGCTGTCCGAACCGTAAAAATGAGAGCTATACTCAGCCAGGCCTTTACGGGCGCGAGTTTGCGCTTCCGCTTTCACTTCCTGCCAGATAGCTTCATCATGCTGCGCCCAGCCGCTAAAGCCCCAACGCCCACGGTGCAAGCCTGGTGCGCGATCGGTCGCCAGCATCGCCGCTTCAATCAGCAACGTACCGGAACCACACATCGGATCGAGCAGCGGTGTTCCTGGCTGCCAGCCGGATCGCATCACAATAGCGGCTGCCAGGGTTTCTTTGATCGGCGCAATACCAGCACGATCGCGATAGCCACGCAGATGTAAACCATCACCACTCAGATCAAGAGCGATACTGGCGGTTTCTTTATGCAGCCAGACGTTAACGCGGATATCCGGCGCATCGCGATCAACATTTGGACGCGGCAGATTTTTCCGCGTGAAAGCATCGACGATCGCGTCTTTCACTTTCATCGCGCCGTACTGACTGTTGCGGATGGTGTCATTCAAACCACTGAAGTGGACAGCGAAGGTCGCGCCAGGATTAAACATCTCTGTCCAGTTGATCGCCTGAACACCGAGATAGAGGTCTAAATCGCTGTAAACCTTACACTCGCCCAGCGGCAACATAATACGCGAGGCCAGGCGGCTCCACATCAGGCTCTGGTAAACAAGCCGTGTGTCGCCCTTGAAATGGACCCCACCCTGAACCACCTGGCATTCAACGGCCCCCAGGTTTTCCAGTTCAGTTTTTAACAGCTCTTCCAGCCCACGGGCCGTACTGGCAAACAGAGAATTCATATCGTCACTTTTACTCTAAGAGCCTACCGCAGTAGGCGTAATTGTTGCAGTCAGTCTGGACATGGACAGCGCGGAGAAACCGGAGCGTACACAAGTACGTGAGGATTTCGAGCACAACCCAGGGCCAAACTGACAAATAAAATAGCCTAATGGGACAGGCGCTAAGAAAATTGTTGCGCATTATAGCTAATAAGCGCGTCATGTCATAAAGTTGAGGGCTTATTTTCATTTGAGGACCGCACCGTGGCGACATTAACCCGGCTTTTTATTCATCCTGTTAAATCGATGCGCGGCATTGGTCTTACACATGCTCTGGCTGATGTCAGTGGTCTGGCCTTCGATCGCATCTTTATGATCACGGAACCTGACGGTACGTTTATTACCGCTCGCCAGTTTCCCCAGATGGTACGGTTTACTCCTTCACCTGTGCATGATGGCTTGCATCTCACCGCACCAGATGGCAGTAGCGCATATGTTCGTTTTGCTGATTTCGCCACACAAGACGCACCAACCGAAGTTTGGGGCACACATTTTACCGCGCGAATTGCGCCAGACGCGATCAACAAATGGCTAAGTGGATTTTTCTCCCGCGAAGTGCAATTACGCTGGGTGGGGCCACAAATGACCCGGCGCGTGAAACGCCACAACACTGTACCCCTGTCATTTGCTGATGGCTATCCTTACCTTCTTGCTAACGAAGCCTCGTTACGTGATCTCCAACAACGTTGTCCGACCAGTGTAAAAATGGAGCAATTCCGCCCCAATCTGGTGGTTTCCGGCGCGTCAGCCTGGGAAGAAGATAGCTGGAAAGTGATTCGCATTGGTGATGTGGTGTTTGATGTGGTTAAACCTTGTAGCCGCTGTATTTTCACCACCGTCAGCCCAGAAAAAGGGCAAAAACATCCGGCAGGCGAACCATTAAAAACATTGCAATCTTTCCGCACTGCCCAGGATAACGGCGATGTCGATTTTGGTCAGAATTTAATTGCCCGTAATAGCGGCGTGATTCGCGTTGGCGATGAGGTGGAAATTCTGGCAACGGCTCCGGCAAAAATTTACGGCGCAGCTGCCGCTGATGATACCGCCAACATCACGCAACAACCGGACGCAAATGTAGATATTGACTGGCAGGGACAGGCATTTCGTGGAAATAACCAACAGGTGTTGCTGGAGCAATTAGAAAATCAGGGAATTCGTATCCCTTATTCTTGCCGCGCGGGCATTTGTGGAAGTTGCCGTGTTCAGCTTTTAGAAGGCGAAGTCACGCCGCTGAAAAAATCAGCAATGGGCGATGATGGCACCATTCTTTGCTGTAGCTGTGTACCGAAGACTGCACTTAAGTTGGCGCGTTAGACAGCCTGTTCGAGGCTGAAGCTGTCAACATTAACCTGCGGTTTCAGCCTGTCGTTCATGATTTTAATGGCGTCGCCCAACTGCATCGCGCGACCCGCAATAACAACGCAGGGTTGTGCCAGCAGGCATAGTGCGGCATTTTCGCCAGATTCAACGACCAGCAAATTGACCTGCTCGTGAGTATCGCTCAACCAAACGCAGGCCGCATCGCCCGGCATGGGCACCCACATTTCACCATGGGAAACAAAATGCCAGCTTTTCGGCATTTGCGGTTTGAGATAGCGAATTGCTACCAGTGCATTCAGCACCAGTTCGGCTTTTTGTTCTTTAGATAAATTAAAATCGCGGCACTTTTCTTCAAAAGAGAAATAGAGCGCGGCGTCGTCAACGCAAAAGCCTGCGGGAGAAAAGGCATCTGGAGTCAACATCTTGCGCGCAAAACGTGAGCGAAATAGCATACCATTGGCTAAATCGAGCATCATTCGATCGTGCTCTTCATCGTAATACCAACGCCAGTTATCGTCTGGTTTAATTCGCATCTGCCTCTCCCCTACCCTATAAAACCGCAGCAACACAATCCATTGTCGCTTCGCTTAATAACCTCAACAATAAAAGTACAAAATGTCTAAATAAGCAACAGCGATGAATATAAAACAACCAGGGCTGAAAATAAAGCCCTGATTATCTTATAAAGAGGAATTCGAAGAAATAATTAGATATGGGTAACGATTTCTTTAATCAGCGGCGGACCTTTAAAAATAAAACCAGAATAAATTTGCACCAGTGAGGCACCCGCAGCAATCTTTTCACGCGCAGCGATAACCGAGTCGATGCCGCCAACACCGATGATCGGTAAGCGACCGTTTAATTCCAGTGACAAGCGGCGAATAATTTCGGTGCTTTTTAACTGAAGCGGACGACCACTTAAGCCACCGGTTTGATCGCAATTTTTCATTCCCTGAACAAGAGAACGATCGAGTGTGGTATTGGTTGCAATAACGCCATCAATATTATGGCGAACTAAACTATCGGCAACCTGGATCAATTCTTCTTCAGAAAGATCCGGCGCGATCTTCACTGCGATCGGCACATATTTATGGTGCATCGCTTGCAAATCATTTTGCTTATTTTTAATCGCGGTTAAGAGATCATCCAGCGCTTCACCATATTGCAGCGTGCGTAATCCTGGGGTATTCGGCGATGAAATATTGATGGCGATATATCCCGCATAGGCATAGATTTTTTCCATACAAATCAGATAGTCATCTTTGCCCTGCTCCACTGGCGTATCTTTATTTTTGCCGATGTTAATACCCAGGACGCCGTCATAATGGGCCTTTTTTACGTTCTCTACGAGGTTATCAACGCCAAGATTATTAAAGCCCATACGGTTGATCAAACCTTCGGCATCTACCAGACGAAAGAGACGCGGCTTGTCATTACCTGGCTGTGGACGTGGCGTGACGGTACCGATCTCGATCGATCCAAATCCCATCGCGCCTAACGCGTCAATGCACTCCCCGTCTTTATCAAGACCGGCTGCCAGACCAAGCGGATTTTTAAACGTCAGGCCCATGCAGTTAACAGGTTTCGCAGGCACTTTCTGCCGCACCAGTGCTTCAAACGGCGTTCCTGTAATACGGCGTAATTGCTGAAAAGTAAACTCATGAGCGCGCTCTGGATCGAGCTGGAAAAGGGCTTTACGAACGAAGGGGTAGTACATGAACTCTCCTGGATTCCCGGTGTGCAAACCGGGGGCGTATTATGTGCGAGTTCGGACCAAAAGGGAATTGACCTGCGGCAAAAAAAACGCAAACGTTTTCCGAACCTGTTTCAGGGCAGATTTTGCTCCTTCTTTGCACTCAACCCGCCGTAATCATTTATCGCCCGCCAGGCGACATGACACGGTGCGATTGCCTGACACCAGCTTGTCTGACGCTGGCTTTTAGGCGGCACAACTCCCGCATTACTTAACGCTTCACCATTTACGCTCAACTGAATCAGGTTAATGTAGTAAGGCGTTGGGTTAGTGAGTTGTACACCCTGCGAATTCCGTGTCCAGCGTAATTGTTGATAAGCTTCCAGCGGGTCGCCCGGCAAACCTTCGGGTCGCCAGAACAGTTTAAATACCGAGCGCATCGCCACTTTTACGCTCTGATTTTCAACTTTGCCGGATGGCACGCTGGCAATGCTTAACTCAAATAGCGTTTCGCGATCCACAGGCAAGATGTCGCTTTCCGTTCTCAGCAAGCGCAACGTGCCTGTCGTACCGGGCTTCAGGAGAATAAGTGGCGGAGCGGCCAGTAATGGTGCTGGCACTGTCGACGCTTCCCCCCCGGCCCAACGCGTTGGGCGGTTGATTTTACTGTTAATAAGCCAGGATTCCTGACTGGTATTAGTCAGTAAAATAGATATCGATTCTCTGTCTGCCGGAAAGATAAATCGCGTTCCGCCGACCACCACTCCTGCCTGCAATTCACCCGCCACCAGCAGCGATAAAACGGCGAAAATCAAGAGCGCCAATCTGTTCCACGTATTAGTCATAATGAAGTACAAATGTCGCGCTGGCATTCACTTTACCCGACTGCACATCGCTATTGACAGGTCGCAATTGCGCATAAAAAGTTAATGGCACCTTACCGCTATGTAGGCTGTAGTCTTTACTCGCCTGGTTAAGCGGAATCAATATCTTCGCATCATCCAGAATCGCAATTGCCAGCCCGCTGGCTGCATCCGTACCACTTTCAATGGACAACATTTCGCTCTGCACTCCGTCGGGGGTTCCTGAAAAGGTGACGTCAACCGTGCTGACATCTGTTCCGCAATCCTGCAAATTAATGATGAAAGATTTCTCCGGGCCATAATTCCCATGAGAAAAACGTGTCAGCGAGACATCGCCTAACTGCACATTGATTTGCTTGCTATCCTGTGCCAGCACGCATGTATTACGGCGAAACGATCCGCTAATGTTGACCGTGCCATCATGGGCAAATAGCTCACAGCCCCACGTTAATCCCAATAAGAACAGAATCCAGATTATCCGTTTCAACATCACTCCTTCACTGGTAAACCAGATCAAAATAGAGAACCGCCGTCGCATTACCGCCCGTTGCTCCCGCCTTTGTGGACTTATAACGAAGTTGATATTTGAGTGTGTTATCCCCGGCTTTTAAGGGCGTAAGAGGCTGGACCTGATTGAGCGGGATTTCTTGCTGACTTTGCGCATCAAGAATTTGCACGGCAATCCCCGTTGCCATACCACCGCTTCCGCCTGTGTCAGTTAGTTTGAGCAGTGTCGGCGCAAGGGTGTCAGCCTCGCCGCTAAAAAGGACGTCCGCGCCAGTAATACCAGCGGCACAACCGGTGATATCGATATTCAAATCAGCAGCAGTGCTTACGGTATTCGCGGCCTGAAAATCACTGATATTAAAATCACCAATATGAATATTTTGTAATGCACTTTTGGTGGCGACATCACAGCCCTGATCGACCACATTCCCATAAATATGCATACTAACTTGTTCAGGCCCAGCCATCCCGACATGGATGTTAAGAATGCTAAAGAACAAGATAACGCACTGAAATATCGTTTTTTTCTTCATACGTTCACGCGTTAATCAAAATTTATTCTCACCGTTGCCGTGGCTTCAAATCGCCCGGTTTCTGGTGGTACACCTGTCGTGCTGACTGGATAGACATTCATTCGCGCGATACTGTCTGCATCATCAGGAATAGAGAGCGGTAATGTTCCACCAGCAGGGGAAATAATGTTGTTCTGGCTATCGGTCACCACCACGCCCACGCCAGGACGTGACGTCTTAATCGCCTGGGGATAGCTGGGGTCTGTGGTTGCCGTCAGACTCAGGTTGACATTAACTAATCCCGCGTTTCCCGTGTTACACCTGACTGGAATTGCAAGTTCTGCCGTTCTGGCCCCAAGAGGTTTATGCCCTACAACACGGAAATTGGCAGCGAAGACATCACCTAAATCAACTTCAATTGTCTCTCCGGCATTGACGGAACATGAGCCAAGTGAATTGATCGTACCAGACAGGTAATACACTAAAACCGGTGTACCTGTAGTCGTGCAGGAATCACCTGCGGGTATGTTGTAGCATTCATATAATCGCGCCAGCGCCATAGGAGGAATGACGACCGAGCCAACGAACGGCTGCAATATTTTCAGGGAAAAGCTACCGCTATTACCGCTTGCCCCCTGCCCACCTAAACGTTGACCGCCAGGGTCGCAAATATGCCATCGGGTATCCCCCCCTGTGCCCACGTTTTCGAAAGGAACCGCAGTAGGAGAACTGCCTTTAACCTGCAATAAAACTTTGGCGGCAAGATAGTCATTAATTTTGTACCAGTTGTCGCCTAAATAGACTAACGGTGAATCCGCGGCGAATGCCCATCGGCCACTTCTGACATTGTCTTTATCGCAATCACAGGAAACATAATAATCATTCGATTCGTTCCACTGATAAAATTTGTCTTTAACTACCCCTGCCGTATTTGCTTCTTCCTCCAGGGTTTTAACGCCAAAATTGACGCCAATATACGGATTCCCCTGAGTAGTATGACACTGCCCGCTATAAGCAGCGGTTTGAGCGCACCATAGCATTAAGACGGCGGCAAAAAATAGTCGTAGTAATGACACGCATTTTTCTCCAAAGATTATCTGCATATGGCATCCATTCGCGTAATCGCAGAGTTAATTTGTTGTTCGGTAAGCTCGTAATTGATATGACAAATTTGATCGGGAGCTTCGCCCCAGCGCACGCTTATTGTTCCCTTCGCCGGTAAACCCGCCATATAGAGCGAGCCATCATCATCAATTATGCCGCTATTAGCCTGTACGCCGTCCAGCGTCGCTATCGCGCCAAAACGCAGCGGTATACCCTGCTTTGATGTTTTCATTAATACCCTTGCACCCGCATGGGCATTGAACTCCGCCAGAACCAACGCCCCTTTGGTGGGAACCACGTTGACTACTGCATTTTCAAGATCCACGTTACGTTTTAACGACGCCGCATCAAGTGCGATTCGATTTTCCCGATAAGAAGTGGCATAAGGAACAACGGTATATCCGCGCCAGTCAGTTTTCAGCCCGGTGCTGTTCGCCACACGAGTATTCTCTGCGCCTGGTGCTGCAATCAGAACGTTAGTTTCCCCCAGCGATTGCCCCAGGGTAATGCCCTGTGAATGGGCAACTAAACTGCCTGAAAGAGCGTAGTTCAGTTGTTGTTGACTGCCGTTATCGCTGTAGTTGTAGCCCACTCGGGCATCTGCAAACGCCCCTTTGTAATCCATGCTGGCGCTACCATTAGCCGTTTTCCCCTCGCTGTTATATCCCTGTTGCACGCTGTAGCTCAGGTTACCGTCATCGAGTAATGTCTCCGTTAAACCCAGGTTTTGTGTAGTGTGCCCTTCGTTATCGATACTGGTGTTAGAGGTCATCCAGGCGTAATTTTTTTTCCTGGTATAGTTATCATTACTTCTGGGGAGCAACAGATTGAGCGGCAGGGAAAAATTTAGAGCAAACACCTGATCAGCATCAGGTTGACCACGGGACTTACTGTAGTTCCAGGAAATCCCCAGCGAAAGATCTTTAATTTGCGTGTTGTAGCCAAACTGTAATAGCCGATCCTGTTGATCCGTATGCCAGTAAGTTTGCTGGCTACCACTTAAATAAAACGAACCGTACTCGCCTAATTGCTGGGAGATATTGACCTGCAGTTTGCCACGTTTGGTGTAAAACAAATTGTAATAACGCGACCACATCGGCGTATCTTCATCATCACCGTCATTAAATTCGTAGCCATCCATATGTTTATACATGGTGTCGGAAAGGGTGTAGAAACCCGACGTCGAATAGCGATAGCCCATCAATTGAAAGTTAGTGCCCAAGTGGTTGAGCGTTTTGGCATACAGAAAACGATATGACTGACCTTTATGTTCGCTTTGATCTGCTAGCGTACTCTTCGCCTGGGTCGCATCGAACGAAATTGCTCCGAAATCGCCGAGGTTAAATCCCAGACCAAACATGGCGGCACGGTAATATTCAGCATATTGTCCACCACCATACCAGGTCGTTCCCCACGGTCCGCCCCACTGCAACGTGGCCTGGGCAAATTTGCTCTCCTGCTGTTCATTACTATTGGTTCTGTATTTCGCCAGTGTCACCGCGTATTTGATTCGCCCCTGACGCTGGAGTAATGGCACACTGGAGAACGGTACGCTGTAGCTATTGACGCTGCCGTCCGCTTCTTTGATTTCAACTAACAAATCACCGCTCGACGACGTGGAATAGAGATCACTAATTTCAAAAGCACCAGGCGATACATAAGTTTGGTAAATGGTGTAACCATTTTGCTTAATCGTTATCTGGGCATTGCTTTTGGCGATACCACGCACCACAGGCGCAAACCCTTTCAGGCTGTCTGGCAGCATGTTGTCATCTGACGCCAGCTGCACACCACGAAAGCTGACACTATCGAAAAAATCGCCTGCAGTATAATCATCACCTACGGTCAGTTCGCCTTTCAGAGGAATAACCGCCCGTTGCAAATAGCTGCTGAGATTCTTCCATTCTGCGGTTTGGCCACTACTACGACTCCATGTTGAATTGTTGCGCAATCTCCATGGGCCTAAATTAACGCCACTGTTTAAATTCAGAAAATAGCTGTCGCCAGAATCACTGTCTGCGCTGCTATGAATACTGTTAGCCCCGCTAAACGAATATCCCAGTAATAGCGCGTTGATCCCTTCATCCCAACGTTCAGGGGGGACATAACCACGGGCATTACTTTTGATGGCGATTTGCGGTACTGAAATTTCCAGACGGAGTTTATTCACATTAAACGTTACGCTGGCATCCGGAATAATCTCCGCCAATGGCACACACGCTTGTTTGTCCAGTTGTTTAAAAGCCGGAAACGCATCAGTATTAACACCCATTGCATCCAGGCTTTCAGTCGTCAAACAGGCGGCAATCCCCTTCTCTGGCGTTATCTCAACAAAATTGACGTTGCGCGTATCTACAATTGTCTGATTCAGAACAATATCGACACGATAAACCCCTGGCGTTATTTTTTGTCCTTTTTCGAAACGAGACAAATCGGCCACCATTGAGGGATCATCTTTGAAAAAAGCAGGATCGAACCAGGTTTCAGCTTGTGCATTGAACGCTGCCGACACAAACACCACCAGCCCACCAATAAACGATGGCACTCCACCAGAGCTTAACAGGCTGTGTTGTCGATGAGTTCTATACATCTCGCTCTCTTAACTGAAGACGGCTTACGATTTACAGTTGAGTTGCGGCGTTTCCGCCCCGTAGTCATTGATGGTTCGATACGTTACGCTGCTATTTTTGGCCCCCTTTGGCAGAGAAAATTGGTATTTATCAAAGGGGGAAATCATTTGATTTTTAACTACTTTTCCACCTATTTTCAGGTCTGTCAGGGTAATGAAATAAGGTGTTGGGTTACTGACCGTAACCATGTCAGCTGACGAAGTGCAACGCAGTTTCGCCGGAGCCTCGCCTAAGGGATACGCTAAACCTTTTGGTCGCCAGAAAAGTTTGATGACGCTTTGTGTGGCAATCTTCAGGGTATTTCCCTCTTTCCGCTTCGTTGTTGAAGGGACTGCCCGTACGCTAGTGAAGAAAAGGGTTTCTCTGTCTTTCGCCAACGGCGCTCCAATGTACATAATGCGTAACAGATTCTCATTTGCCGGATTCAGCACAAATAGCGGTGGTGTAATAATAAAGTCTGCTGATTTTTTATTATCTGGGGTCATCACCCATGACTGAATAAGATAAGGAACATCCGGACTGGTGTTACGTACACCCAGTGAAATTTGCTCTTCACCTTCTGAATAAACAAGACGTGTTGCTGCAAGTCCAATCCCGCCTTTACCTGCCGCCCATGCGGATGAGCAGCTGAGTAATATTGCCGTTAAACTTACGGTCACAATTCCCTTTGTTATGCAAGTTTTCATAAATAGTCACTCTTAAAAAATATGAATATCCCCTCCAGAACACTGGAGGGGTACTAATTAATAAAACAATTAATGAGTTCTATTAATAATAGTTAATATGGAAATTTGTTACCGCATTCACATTACCTGAAGTCGCTTTCCCCGTAGCGATATAATCAACTTTAAAAGTCAACGTCTGATCTCCATCCTGCAACAAAATGTTCCCGGTTTCTGTGTCTGGCGTGATGGCCGTTGTACCATCATTCATATACATTTGCAGGGCCACGTTTGTAGCAGCATCAGATGAGGCCTGGTTAGCAAACGCTGTAATCTGAGTAGTATCCGCAGTGCCATTAAAGGTGAACGTTGCATTTTTTGTTACGGTAGTATCACAATCTTTTAATTCAATTGGCACATCAATTTGCACGCCAGAAACCTGACCATTGGTTTGCAACTTCGTGGCACTAACATCTGGCAAAGTCACCACGGAATCTTTCGTCGCAGCTACCAGGGTACAAGCTGGAGCAATAACTTTACCATTAAATGTTACTGAGCCATCCGTGATAGCATTATCATCAGCAGCCATAACGCTGGACGTTGCACATACCACAGTTATAAACGCCGTCAATACACTTTTTTTCATCGTTATCATCCTGATCTCTTCGTAAATATGATAATGCCTTTAAATGACATTAGACTTAATAATAACAATAATTGTCCGCCATTTAAATCAAGCATACTAAATCCAATAAGTGACAAATCTTTAATTTATAGATTTCATGAATATTTAAATATTAACTGAACGAGTAATTCATTGATTCAACATCTAATGACTATCCAATAAATAAATATGCGTGATATATAAAGCCCTTTCTTTAGTTTATTTTCAGAAAAAGATACACAAAATTTATATTTGGAATTTTCTTGTCTCTCCGACAGACTGACCGAATTGTTATCAATGTTAACAAAAAAAAGAACAATTGGTTATAAGGAGAGAGTATGCGTGTCATCACCCTGGCGGGTAGTCCTCGCTTTCCTTCTCGCTCCAGCTCCTTGCTGGAATATGCGCGGGAAAAACTAAATGGCCTGGATGTAGAGGTTTATCACTGGAATCTGCAAAACTTCGCCCCGGAAGATCTACTTTATGCTCGTTTCGATAGTCCGGCACTCAAGACCTTCACCGAACAACTGCAACAGGCCGATGGGCTGATTGTCGCCACGCCTGTGTATAAAGCCGCCTATTCCGGTGCGTTGAAAACCCTGCTCGACCTGCTGCCAGAACGCGCTTTGCAAGGCAAAGTGGTGCTACCGCTGGCGACGGGCGGTACCGTGGCCCATCTGCTGGCGGTCGATTATGCCCTTAAACCAGTTTTAAGCGCACTGAAAGCTCAGGAGATCCTGCACGGCGTGTTTGCCGATGACTCACAAGTAATTGATTACCATCACAGACCCCAGTTCACGCCAAATCTGCAAACCCGTCTTGATACCGCGCTAGAAACTTTCTGGCAGGCATTGCACCGCCGCGATGTTCAGGTTCCTGACCTTCTGTCTCTGCGAGGTAATGCCCATGCGTAACATCATTAAACTGGCGCTGGCGGGATTGCTTAGCGTCTCTACTTTTGCGGTTGCTGCAGAATCCTCGCCTGAAGCGTTACGTATAGGCTATCAGAAAGGCAGTATTGGTATGGTGCTGGCAAAAAGCCACCAGTTACTGGAAAAACGCTATCCGGAATCAAAAATCTCCTGGGTGGAGTTCCCCGCGGGTCCGCAAATGTTGGAAGCGTTAAACGTTGGCAGTATTGATCTCGGCAGTACCGGGGATATTCCGCCAATCTTTGCCCAGGCTGCCGGGGCTGATTTGGTGTACGTGGGCGTCGAGCCACCGAAGCCCAAAGCCGAAGTGATTCTGGTGGCAGAAAACAGCCCGATCAAAACCGTAGCCGATCTTAAAGGTCACAAAGTTGCCTTTCAGAAAGGTTCCAGTTCACACAACCTTTTACTGCGTGCACTGCGTCAGGCCGGACTTAAGTTTACCGATATCCAACCCACTTACCTGACGCCCGCTGATGCCCGCGCCGCGTTCCAGCAAGGTAACGTTGACGCCTGGGCTATCTGGGATCCCTACTACTCTGCTGCATTATTACAGGGCGGCGTGCGGGTGCTGAAAGACGGCACCGATCTCAATCAAACTGGATCGTTTTATCTGGCAGCTCGTCCCTATGCAGAAAAAAACGGCGCTTTTATTCAGGGCGTACTGGCAACCTTTAGTGAGGCCGATGCGTTAACCCGCAGCCAGCGCGAGCAAAGCATCGCTTTACTGGCAAAAACGATGGGCTTACCGGCACCGGTGATTGCCTCTTACTTAGATCATCGCCCTCCTACCACCATCAAACCGGTTAACGCCGAGGTTGCCGCCTTACAGCAGCAAACGGCAGATCTGTTTTATGAAAATCGTCTGGTGCCGAAAAAAGTCGATATTCGCCAGCGCATCTGGCAGCCCACTCAACTGGAAGGAAAACAATTATGAGTCTGAATATGTTCTGGTTTTTACCGACCCACGGTGACGGGCATTATCTGGGAACGGAAGAAGGTTCACGCCCGGTTGATCACGGTTATCTGCAACAAATTGCGCAAGCGGCGGATCGTCTTGGCTATACCGGTGTGCTAATTCCAACGGGGCGCTCCTGCGAAGATGCGTGGCTGGTTGCCGCATCGATGATCCCGGTGACGCAGCGGCTGAAGTTTCTTGTCGCCCTGCGTCCCAGCGTAACCTCACCTACCGTTGCCGCCCGCCAGGCCGCCACGCTTGACCGTCTCTCAAATGGACGTGCGTTGTTTAACCTGGTCACAGGCAGCGATCCACAAGAGCTGGCAGGCGACGGAGTGTTCCTTGATCATAGCGAGCGCTACGAAGCCTCGGCGGAATTTACCCAGGTCTGGCGGCGTTTATTGCAGAGAGAAACCGTCGATTTCAACGGTAAACATATTCATGTGCGCGAAGCAAAACTGCTCTTCCCGGCGATTCAACAGCCGTATCCGCCACTTTACTTTGGCGGATCGTCAGATGTCGCCCAGGAGCTGGCGGCAGAACAGGTTGATCTCTACCTCACCTGGGGCGAACCGCCGGAACTGGTTAAAGAGAAAATCGAACAAGTGCGGGCGAAAGCTGCCGCGCATGGACGCAAAATTCGTTTCGGTATTCGTCTGCATGTGATTGTTCGTGAAACTAACGACGAAGCGTGGCAGGCCGCCGAGCGGTTAATCTCGCATCTTGATGATGAAACTATCGCCAAAGCACAGGCCGCATTCGCCCGGACGGATTCCGTAGGGCAACAGCGAATGGCGGCGTTACATAACGGCAAGCGCGACAATCTGGAGATCAGCCCCAATTTATGGGCGGGCGTTGGCTTAGTGCGCGGCGGTGCCGGGACGGCGCTGGTGGGCGATGGTCCTACGGTCGCTGCGCGAATCAACGAATATGCCGCGCTTGGCATCGACAGTTTTGTGCTTTCGGGCTATCCGCATCTGGAAGAAGCGTATCGGGTTGGCGAGTTGCTGTTCCCGCTTCTGGATGTCGCCATCCCGGAAATTCCCCAGCCGCAGCCGCTGAATCCGCAAGGCGAAGCGGTGGCGAATGATTTTATCCCCCGTAAAGTCGCGCAAAGCTAAGGAAGAAATAATGGCAACGCCAGTGAAGAAGTGGTTATTGCGCGTTGCCCCCTGGTTTTTACCGGTGGGCATCGTGGCGGTGTGGCAACTGGCCTCCTCGGTTGGCTGGCTGTCGACGCGTATTTTGCCTTCACCGGAAGGAGTGGTGACGGCGTTCTGGACGCTCTCCGCCAGCGGCGAACTGTGGCAGCATCTGGCGATCAGCTCCTGGCGGGCGCTGATTGGCTTTTCAATTGGCGGATCGCTGGGGTTGATTTTGGGACTGATTAGCGGGCTATCTCGCTGGGGAGAACGGCTGCTGGATACCTCAATTCAGATGTTGCGCAACGTGCCGCATCTGGCGCTGATCCCGCTGGTGATTTTGTGGTTTGGCATTGATGAATCCGCAAAAATCTTTCTGGTGGCGCTCGGTACGCTATTCCCCATTTATATCAACACCTGGCATGGCATCCGTAATATCGATCGCGGGTTGGTGGAGATGGCGCGTAGCTATGGATTATCCGGCATACCGCTGTTTATCCATGTGATCCTGCCTGGTGCCCTGCCCTCAATTATGGTCGGCGTGCGTTTTGCGTTGGGCCTGATGTGGCTGACGCTGATTGTTGCCGAAACCATTTCTGCCAATTCAGGCATTGGTTATCTGGCGATGAATGCGCGGGAGTTTTTGCAAACGGACGTGGTGGTAGTCGCTATTATTCTTTACGCCCTGCTCGGCAAACTGGCTGACGTCAGCGCGCAGCTGTTAGAGCGCCTCTGGTTGCGCTGGAACCCGGCTTATCATTTGAAGGAGGCCACGGTATGAATACTGCTCGTCTGAACCAGGGCACGCCATTGTTGCTCAATGCAGTAAGCAAACATTACGCGGAAAATATCGTCCTGAACCAACTGGATTTACATATTCCGGCAGGTCAGTTTGTGGCGGTGGTGGGCCGCAGCGGTGGTGGCAAAAGTACCCTGCTGCGCCTGCTGGCAGGTCTGGAAACGCCAACCGCAGGCGATGTGTTAGCGGGCACCACACCGCTGGCTGAAATTCAGGAAGACACGCGAATGATGTTTCAGGATGCGCGTCTGCTACCGTGGAAATCGGTGATTGATAACGTTGGGTTAGGCCTTAAAGGCCAGTGGCGCGATGCCGCACGTCGAGCGTTGGCTGCGGTAGGACTGGAGAATCGCGCAGGGGAATGGCCTGCCGCACTTTCTGGCGGGCAGAAACAGCGAGTGGCGCTGGCAAGAGCGTTGATTCATCGACCGGGATTATTGTTGCTTGATGAACCGCTCGGGGCGCTGGACGCCTTAACGCGACTCGAGATGCAGGATTTGATTGTGTCACTTTGGCAGGAGCACGGCTTTACCGTACTGTTGGTGACGCATGATGTGAGCGAAGCGGTAGCGATGGCTGACCGGGTGCTGTTAATTGAAGAGGGAAAAATTGGTCTGGATTTGACAGTGGATATCCCCCGTCCGCGTCGATTAGGGTCGGTGCGATTAGCGGAGCTGGAAGCGGAGGTGTTGCAACGGGTGATGCAACGTGGTGAATCTGAAACTCGCCTGAGAAAACAGGGGTAAATTCCCCGAATGGCGGCGCTATTGCCGCCATTCGGTTATTTATCAAGCCAGTGCTTTAGTTATCTTCTCGTACAGATCGCCAGAGAGATTTTCCAGCCCTTTCAACTGTTCCAGCGCCGCGCGCATTTTCTCCTGACGTTTGGCATCGTAACGTTTCAGGCGAATCAGCGGTTCAATCAGACGTGAAGCCACCTGCGGGTTACGGCTGTTGAGGTCGGTAAGCATTTCCACCAGGAACAGGTAACCGCTGCCATCTTCGGCATGGAACGCTGCCGGATTGCTGCCCGCAAACGCGCCAATCAACGAACGAATACGGTTCGGGTTGCTCATGGTAAATGAGCGATGCTGCAACAGGCCGCGCACCGTCTCCAGCACATTCGCCGCCGGGCTGGTGGCTTGCAGGATAAACCATTTATCCATCACCAGACCGTTCTGATGCCACTTGTCGTCGTACTCCTGCATCAGCGCGTCACGGCAAGGCAGCTGTGCGGCAACCGCCGCAGAAAGCGCCGCCAGCGCATCAGTCATATTGTTTGCTTCGTGGAACTGCTTGCTCACCAGCACATCAGCCAGATGCGTTTCACCAAAAGCGAGGAAACGCAGGCAGGCATTACGCAGAGTGCGTTTTGCAATATCTTCATGCTCAACACGGTACTCGCTCTGGTAATTCGCGTTGTAAATAGCCAGTAGCTCATCCGCCAGTTCAGTCGCCAGAGTACGAGTGAGTGCTTCGCGTACTTCGGCAATAGCAATCGGGTCGATGATATCGAACAATTCAGCCATTTCATTGACAGAAGGCAGCGTCAGGATTTCTGCCGCCAGCGCTGGATCAATCTTCTCATCAAGCAGTACCGCGCGGAAAGCATCAGCCACATGCACCGGCAGAGACAGCGGCTGACCTTGCTGATGACGCGCGACGTTCAGCTTGATGTAGGTTGCCAGCAAACTTTGCGCCGCATCCCAGCGGGAGAAATCATTACGCGCATGACGCATCAGGAAGGTCAGTTGCTGATCGCTCCACTTATATTCCAGTTTCACTGGCGCAGAGAATTCGCACAGCAGCGCAGGCACCGGCTGGAAGTAGACATTATCAAAGACAAAGGTCTGTTCCGCCTGAGTGACGTTCAGCACGGAATTCACCGGATGACCGCCTTTCTGCAACGGGATCACTTTGCCTTCGTTATCATACAGTTCGATGGCAAACGGAATATGCAGCGGCTGTTTTTCTGCCTGATCCGGCGTGGCTGGCGTGCGCTGGCTGATGGTCAGGGTGTACTGCTCGGTTTCCGGATTGTAGTCGTCTTTGACGGTCACAATCGGTGTACCGGACTGGCTGTACCAACGGCGGAAATGGGAGAGATCGACATTCGACGCATCTTCCATCGCCTGCACAAAGTCGTCACAGGTCGCTGCACTACCATCATGACGCTCGAAATAAAGCTGCATCCCTTTCTGGAAGTTTTCTTCGCCAAGCAGGGTGTGGATCATGCGAATCACTTCCGCGCCCTTCTCGTAAACGGTCAGGGTGTAGAAGTTGTTCATCTCAATGACCATATCCGGGCGGATCGGGTGCGCCATCGGGCTGGCGTCTTCTGCAAACTGCAATCCGCGCATGGTGCGTACATTATTGATGCGGTTAACTGCGCGGGAACCAAGGTCAGAGCTGAACTCCTGATCGCGGAAGACGGTTAAACCTTCTTTCAGGCTGAGCTGGAACCAGTCGCGACAGGTCACTCGGTTACCGGTCCAGTTATGGAAATATTCATGGCCGATAACGCGTTCAATATCGAGGTAATCTTTGTCGGTGGCGGTGTCGGTGCGGGCCAGCACATATTTGGAGTTAAAGATATTCAGCCCCTTATTCTCCATTGCGCCCATATTGAAGAAATCCACCGCGACGATCATATAGATGTCGAGGTCATACTCCAGGCCAAAGCGTTCTTCATCCCATTTCATGGAGTTTTTCAGCGAGGTCATCGCCCACGGCGCGCGATCAAGGTTGCCGCGATCGACGTACAGCTCCAGTGCTACTTCGCGACCAGAACGCGTGGTAAAGGTATCGCGCAGTACATCAAAGTCGCCTGCCACCAGCGCAAACAGGTAGCACGGTTTCGGGAACGGGTCCTGCCACTGTACCCAATGGCGTCCGTTTTCCAGTTCGCCTTGCGCAACGCGGTTACCATTGGAAAGCAGGAAGGGATATTTGATTTTATCGGCAATAATTTTGGTGGTAAAACGCGCCAGCACGTCCGGGCGGTCGAGATAATACGTAATATGGCGGAAACCTTCGGCTTCACACTGGGTGCAAAGCGCATCGCCTGACTGATAAAGCCCTTCCAGCGCGGTATTCGCCGCCGGGCTTATTTCATTAATGATCTTAAGCGTAAAACGCTCCGGCAAATTACTGATAACCAGTGCGCCCTCTTCTTCTTTCCAGGCGGTCCACGGCTCATCATTAATATGAACAGAAACCAGTTTGAGGTCTTCGCCGTTGAGACGAAGGGGAGCATCTGATGCACCATGACGGACAGCCTGGCTGACCGCGGTAACGACCGTCTTTTGCGCGTCGAGGTCAAAGGTCAAGTCAATATCAGTAATCTGGTAATCCGGCGCACGATAATCGTGACGGTATTTGGCTTGTGGCTGTTGAGTCATAAATAACCTTTAGCATCTTTTATAGAGTCTGGTGTTCAGTCTATTCCTGTTGCGTAAATCGCGCTATGCAGAATCTTCATCTTTTCAGGTACAAACGCCTTTATTGCTACATTTTTATAACATACACCGCGTAATGCCATCGACCAGAAAGGTGGCATATGGTGTGATCGGGGTTCAATAAATTGCGAAACAAGGTATACTCCAGCAGTTCCTGAAGATGTTTATTGTACTAAACGCTCCTGTACGAGGACGCTACTGCGCACCTATGACACAATTCGCTTCTCCTGTTCTGCACTCGTTGCTGGATACAGATGCTTATAAGTTGCATATGCAGCAAGCCGTGTTTCATCACTATTACGATGTGCATGTCGCGGCGGAGTTTCGTTGCCGAGGTGACGATCTGCTGGGTATTTATGCCGATGCTATTCGTGAACAGGTTCAGGCGATGCAGCACCTGCGCCTGCAGGATGATGAATATCAGTGGCTTTCTGCCCTGCCTTTCTTTAAGGCCGACTATCTTAACTGGTTACGCGAGTTCCGCTTTAACCCGGAACAAGTCACCGTGTCCAACGATAATGGCAAGCTGGATATTCGTTTAAGCGGCCCGTGGCGTGAAGTCATCCTCTGGGAAGTTCCTTTGCTGGCGGTTATCAGTGAAATGGTACATCGCTATCGCTCACCGCAGGCCGACGTTGCGCAAGCCCTCGACACGCTGGAAAGCAAATTAGTCGACTTCTCGGCGTTAACCGCCGGTCTTGATATGTCGCGCTTCCATCTGATGGATTTTGGCACCCGTCGCCGTTTTTCTCGCGAAGTACAAGAAACCATCGTTAAGCGTCTGCAACAGGAATCCTGGTTTGTGGGCACCAGCAACTACGATCTGGCGCGTCGGCTTTCCCTCACGCCGATGGGAACACAGGCACACGAATGGTTCCAGGCACATCAGCAAATCAGCCCGGATCTAGCCAACAGCCAGCGAGCTGCACTTGCTGCCTGGCTGGAAGAGTATCCCGACCAACTTGGCATTGCATTAACCGACTGCATCACTATGGATGCTTTCCTGCGTGATTTCGGTGTCGAGTTCGCTAGTCGGTATCAGGGCCTGCGTCATGACTCTGGCGACCCGGTTGAATGGGGTGAAAAAGCCATTGCACATTATGAAAAGCTGGGAATTGATCCACAGAGTAAAACGCTGGTTTTCTCTGACAATCTGGATTTACGCAAAGCGGTTGAGCTATACCGCCACTTCTCTTCCCGCGTGCAATTAAGTTTTGGTATTGGGACTCGCCTGACCTGCGATATCCCCCAGGTAAAACCCCTGAATATTGTCATTAAGTTGGTAGAGTGTAACGGTAAACCGGTGGCGAAACTTTCTGACAGCCCTGGCAAAACTATCTGCCATGATAAAGCGTTTGTTCGGGCGCTGCGCAAAGCGTTCGACCTTCCGCATATTAAAAAAGCCAGTTAATATCATCAGGGAGCTAATCGGCTCCCTTTTTTTACCTTTAATTCCGAAATCTTTCGCTGCATTTGCGAATTCTGCTTGTCTGATTGCAGATGCCAGGTAACATAGGTATCCCCCCATTTACGGGTGGACAAGTGTTTATTTTTTCCGACTATTAACAGAGAGAATATTATGAGCGTTGTGCCTGTAGCCGACGTACTCCAGGGCCGTGTAGCCGTTGACAGCGAAGTCACCGTGCGCGGATGGGTACGTACCCGCCGAGATTCAAAAGCTGGCATCTCCTTCCTCGCCGTTTATGACGGTTCCTGCTTTGATCCTGTACAGGCTGTCATCAATAATTCTCTGCCCAATTACAATGAAGACGTCCTGCGTCTGACCACCGGCTGCTCGGTCATTGTGACGGGTAAAGTCGTGGCGTCGCCGGGCCAGGGGCAACAATTTGAAATTCAGGCCAGCAAGGTTGAAGTTGCTGGTTGGGTTGAAGATCCAGACACTTACCCGATGGCGGCAAAACGCCACAGCATTGAGTATCTGCGTGAAGTCGCTCACCTGCGTCCGCGCACAAACCTGATTGGTGCCGTCGCGCGCGTTCGCCATACGCTGGCGCAGGCGCTGCATCGCTTCTTTAACGAGCAGGGATTCTTCTGGGTTTCAACGCCACTGATTACCGCATCTGATACCGAAGGTGCAGGCGAAATGTTCCGCGTTTCTACGCTGGATCTGGAAAACCTGCCGCGTAACGATCAGGGCAAAGTGGATTTCGACAAAGACTTCTTTGGTA
This sequence comes from Escherichia sp. XD33, assembly GCF_019375075.1. Classification (NCBI taxonomy): domain Bacteria; kingdom Pseudomonadati; phylum Pseudomonadota; class Gammaproteobacteria; order Enterobacterales; family Enterobacteriaceae; genus Escherichia; species Escherichia sp. XD33. The sequence goes on along the minus strand of NZ_JAENDM010000009.1, from coordinate 66,369 downwards.
AAGAGTCTTTCCTGACCGTATCTGGCCAGTTGAACGGCGAAACCTACGCTTGCGCATTGTCCAAAATTTATACCTTCGGCCCGACTTTCCGTGCTGAAAACTCCAACACCAGCCGTCACCTGGCGGAATTCTGGATGCTGGAGCCGGAAGTGGCGTTTGCTAACCTGAACGATATTGCGGGTCTGGCTGAAGCCATGCTGAAATATGTCTTCAAAGCGGTTCTCGAAGAACGCGCTGACGACATGAAATTCTTCGCTGAACGCGTAGATAAAGATGCCGTTTCACGTCTGGAACGCTTCATTGAAGCCGATTTTGCGCAGGTGGATTATACCGACGCAGTGACCATTCTCGAAAACTGCGGCAGGAAGTTTGAAAACCCGGTTTACTGGGGAGTCGATCTCTCTTCTGAGCATGAGCGTTATCTGGCGGAAGAACACTTTAAAGCACCGGTAGTGGTTAAAAACTATCCGAAAGATATTAAAGCGTTCTATATGCGCCTTAACGAAGACGGTAAAACCGTTGCGGCTATGGACGTTCTGGCTCCGGGCATCGGTGAGATCATTGGTGGCTCCCAGCGTGAAGAACGTCTGGACGTGCTGGACGAGCGTATGCTGGAAATGGGCCTGAATAAAGAAGATTACTGGTGGTATCGCGATCTGCGTCGCTACGGTACTGTTCCGCATTCAGGTTTCGGTCTTGGTTTTGAACGTCTGATTGCTTACGTAACTGGCGTGCAAAACGTACGTGATGTGATTCCGTTCCCACGTACTCCGCGTAACGCCAGCTTCTAATTTAGCGTCTTCAAGAGCCAGCGCCCGCTGGCTCTTTTTTTATCTTTTCTGTCAAGTTATCTGTTTGTTAAGTCAAGCAATCTATTTGCAACCCCGCCATAACGATCATCCTGTTACGGAATATTACATTGCAACATTTACGCGCAAAAACTAATCCGCATTCTTATTGCGGATTAGTTTTTTCTTAGCTAATAGCACAATTTTCATACTATTTTTTGGCATTCTGGATGTCTGAAAGAAGATTTTGTGCCAGGTCGATAAAGTTTCCATCAGAAACAAAATTTCCGTTTAGTTAATTTAAATATAAGGAAATCATATAAATAGATTAAAATTGCTGTAAATATCATCACGTCTCTATGGAAATATGACGGTGTTCACAAAGTTCCTTAAATTTTACTTTTGGTTACATATTTTTTCTTTTTGAAACCAAATCTTTATCTTTGTAGCACTTTCACGATAGCGAAACGTTAGTTTGAATGGAAAGATGCCTGCAGACACATAAAGACACCAAACTCTCATCAATAGTTCCGTAAATTTTTATTGACAGAACTTATTGACGGCAGTGGCAGGTGTCATAAAAAAAACCATGAGGGTAATAAATAATGATGAAGCGCAATATTCTGGCAGTGATCGTCCCTGCTCTGTTAGTAGCAGGTACTGCAAACGCTGCAGAAATCTATAACAAAGATGGCAACAAAGTAGATCTGTACGGTAAAGCTGTCGGTCTGCATTATTTCTCCAAGGGTAACGGTGAAAACAGTTACGGTGGCAATGGCGACATGACCTATGCCCGTCTTGGTTTTAAAGGGGAAACTCAAATCAATTCCGATCTGACCGGTTATGGTCAGTGGGAATATAACTTCCAGGGTAACAACTCTGAAGGCGCTGACGCTCAAACTGGTAACAAAACGCGTCTGGCATTCGCGGGTCTTAAATACGCTGACGTTGGTTCTTTCGATTACGGCCGTAACTACGGTGTGGTTTATGATGCACTGGGTTACACCGATATGCTGCCTGAGTTTGGCGGTGACACGGCATACAGCGATGACTTCTTCGTTGGTCGTGTTGGCGGCGTTGCTACCTATCGTAACTCCAACTTCTTTGGTCTGGTTGATGGCCTGAACTTCGCTGTTCAGTACCTGGGTAAAAACGAGCGTGACACTGCACGCCGCTCTAACGGCGACGGTGTTGGCGGTTCTATCAGCTACGAATACGAAGGCTTTGGTATCGTTGGTGCTTATGGTGCAGCTGACCGTACCAACCTGCAAGAAGCTCAACCTCTTGGCAACGGTAAAAAAGCTGAACAGTGGGCTACTGGTCTGAAGTACGACGCGAACAACATCTACCTGGCAGCGAACTACGGTGAAACCCGTAACGCTACGCCGATCACTAATAAATTTACAAACACCAGCGGCTTCGCCAACAAAACGCAAGACGTTCTGTTAGTTGCGCAATACCAGTTCGATTTCGGTCTGCGTCCGTCCATCGCTTACACCAAATCTAAAGCGAAAGACGTAGAAGGTATCGGTGATGTTGATCTGGTGAACTACTTTGAAGTGGGCGCAACCTACTACTTCAACAAAAACATGTCCACCTATGTTGACTACATCATCAACCAGATCGATTCTGACAACAAACTGGGCGTAGGTTCAGACGACACCGTTGCTGTGGGTATCGTTTACCAGTTCTAATAGCACACCTCTTTGTTAAATGCCGAAAAAACAGGACTTTGGTCCTGTTTTTTTTATACCTTCCAGAGCAATCTCACGTCTTGCAAAAACAGCCTGAGTTTTCATCAGTAATAGTTGGAATTTTGTAAATCTCCCGTTACCCTGATAGCGGACTTCCCTTCTGTAACCATAATGGAACCTCGTCATGTTTGAGAACATTACCGCCGCTCCTGCCGACCCGATTCTGGGCCTGGCCGATCTGTTTCGTGCCGATGAACGTCCCGGCAAAATTAACCTCGGGATTGGTGTCTATAAAGATGAGACGGGCAAAACCCCGGTACTGACCAGCGTGAAAAAGGCTGAACAGTATCTGCTCGAAAATGAAACCACCAAAAATTACCTCGGCATTGACGGCATCCCTGAATTTGGTCGCTGCACTCAGGAACTGCTGTTTGGTAAAGGTAGCGCCCTGATCAATGACAAACGTGCTCGCACGGCACAGACTCCGGGGGGCACTGGCGCACTACGCGTAGCTGCCGATTTCCTGGCAAAAAATACCAGCGTTAAGCGAGTGTGGGTGAGCAACCCAAGCTGGCCGAACCATAAGAGCGTCTTTAACTCTGCAGGTCTGGAAGTTCGTGAATACGCTTATTATGATGCGGAAAATCACACTCTTGACTTCGATGCACTGATTAACAGCCTGAATGAAGCTCAGGCTGGCGACGTAGTGCTGTTCCATGGCTGCTGCCATAACCCAACCGGTATCGACCCTACGCTGGAACAATGGCAGACACTGGCACAACTCTCCGTTGAGAAAGGCTGGTTACCGCTGTTTGACTTCGCTTACCAGGGTTTTGCCCGTGGTCTGGAAGAAGATGCTGAAGGACTGCGCGCTTTCGCGGCTATGCATAAAGAGCTGATTGTTGCCAGTTCCTACTCTAAAAACTTTGGCCTGTACAACGAGCGTGTTGGCGCTTGTACTCTGGTTGCTGCCGACAGTGAAACCGTTGATCGCGCATTCAGCCAAATGAAAGCGGCGATTCGCGCTAACTACTCTAACCCACCAGCACACGGCGCTTCTGTTGTTGCCACCATCCTGAGCAACGATGCGTTACGTGCGATTTGGGAACAAGAGCTGACTGATATGCGCCAGCGTATTCAGCGTATGCGTCAGTTGTTCGTCAATACGCTGCAGGAAAAAGGCGCAAACCGCGACTTCAGCTTTATCATCAAACAGAACGGCATGTTCTCCTTCAGTGGCCTGACAAAAGAACAAGTGCTGCGTCTGCGCGAAGAGTTTGGCGTATATGCGGTTGCTTCTGGTCGCGTAAATGTGGCCGGGATGACACCAGATAACATGGCTCCGCTGTGCGAAGCGATTGTGGCAGTGCTGTAAGCATTAAAAACAATGAAGCCCGCTGAAAAGCGGGCTGAGACTGATGACAAACGTAACATTGCCTGATGCGCTACGCTTATCAGGCCTACGCGTCCCCTGCAATATTTTGAATTTGCACGATTTTGTAGGCCGGATAAGGCGCTCGTGCCGCATCCGGCATAAACAAAGCGCACTTTGCCAGAAATCCAGGCCCGCATTAAAAGCGGGCTTTTTTATGTGCCTTACCAGACGGGCATTTCGTCTTGCAGGAAGGGATTATGCAGGCGTTCATAACCAAGTGTGGATAATGGTCCGTGACCCGGAATAAATGTCACGTCATCCCCCAGTGGCAGCAATTTATCTTTGATTGAAGAAATCAGTTGATTATGATCGCCACGCGGGAAGTCACTGCGCCCTACTCCGCCTTTGAAAATAACATCGCCAGAAATCAGCAGCTTTGCCCGATCATCAAAAAACACTACATGACCCGGCGTATGCCCAGGGCAATGTAACACCTGTAAAGTCACATTCCCTATGCTGATGGTATCGCCTTCGTTCAGCCAACGATCTGGCGTCAGCGGCTGGCACTCTTCCAGACCAAACATACGACTTTGCGCAGGCAAGCCTTGCAGCCAGAACTCATCTTCTTTTTCCGGGCCAAAAACTGGCACGCCGTAATGTTGCGCCAGTTCCGCCGCTGCGCCAACGTGGTCCAGATGACCATGCGTCAGCAGGATCTGCATCAGTGTCAGGCCGCTGTCATCAACTTCCTGTTTGATTTTTTCCGCATCGCCGCCAGGATCGACCAGTGCGGCCAGACGGGTTTGTTCACACCAGATTAATGAACAGTTCTGGGAGAATGCGGTGACCGGAATAATACGATAGTTCATACTGCCCCTGTTTCGTTAAGCGATTGCTACCAGTGCCGTGCTGGCCCGGTATCAATATGCACAAAGTTACTACGTGGGTAATATCCTACACCACCTGCGCGCATAGATAACGCGGCTTTGCGAATATTGCTTAACGCGATACCTTCAATATGGAAATCCATCGCCTGGCCTTTAGTGTGATAGCTTTTCTTCGCTACTCCACGGCTGCGGGCGCGTAGTTCATTGTTGGTATCAATAGAACGATAACCGGAAATGAGTTGCACCGGTTTGCGCGTGCCTAACAACCCTTGCAGGCGATACAACTGGTCGAATAATCCTGGGTCGATGGACTTTATTTTGTTCGCGCGGTAATCGCGGAAAAAATGGTTAAGTTTTGCCAATTCTTCCTGAATATAGCCTCTGCCATCGAAAAACTCCGCTTTGATTGACTCTCCGGTATGAAGATTATTGAGTGTCAAAATGCGCGGGCGTGGGGTAGAGAGTGTTGCAAACGCAGGGGTCGGCAGGATGGCGGCACCGAGTGCAACGCCACCAAGCGCCAGCAATTTGCGGCGATTAGCGTCGAATTTGTCCATGATAATCAAGTCTACAGGTCAATGTTATCGTTTATATGCACTTCTGGCGCACAAGAGGCACCTTAACCGCCCGTAAAGCAGACGTCAAGATGACTCAACCCCAGCAGTGACGGGGGCTGCAGAGAATCGCCCCCAATCATGCTAATTATTACGACAACTGATTTCCCCGAACTACTTCATTTACCTGATTAATTGTTCCGCTTTCGATACGATTTGCGAGCTGGATCGCGCAGGCAGATCATAATTGTAAATATCTGTACGATACTGGGTACGACCATCTGCACCAACAAAGGCCGTCAGGTAGTAGAGATTCACCGGAATCGACTGCCGAATATTGACGTAACGTGTATCACCCTGCTTCAGCGCATCAGAAATACGTTTGTCATTCCAGCCTGCATCCTGCAACAGCATATTCGCCAGATCGGAAGCTTTATTCACTCGTACACAGCCTGAGCTCAATGCGCGTGTATCACGCTTGAACAGATTGTGGTTCGGCGTGTCATGCAAATAAATGGCCTCTGAACTCGGCATATTGAATTTATAGCGCCCCAGCGAGTTCCGTGGGCCTGGAGCCTGCTGGAAGCGGAACGGTAAATTCGAGGCCGTGATTGTAGACCAGTCAACCTGCCATGGGTCAATCGCTTCTCTGCTGTTCCAGCCGCGCATCACCGTATAGCCATGGCTTTCGAGATATCCCGGATCGTTGCGCACTTTTGGCAGAATATCTTTGCGTGCCAGAGTTGGAGGTACGTTCCACGGCGGGTTTACCACTACGTTGTTAAGGGCACTGCTCATCATCGGCGTTTTGCGATCGGGGCGACCGACAATGACTCGCGAATCCAGCACCTGATTGCCGTTCTGATAGTAGACCAGCGAATAGGCCGGAATGTTAACCATGATCCCGGTAGAAAGCTCTGTTGGCAGCAAGCGCAATCGCTGGATGTTGAGAGCCAACACGCCAGCACGCTGGGCGGGCGTTACGTTTAACCAGTCACGTGTTGCCGGGCCAATAGCACCATCTGCCCCCAATCCTTGCCATGCCTGAAAACGTTTAACGGCTTCCACCAGTTCATTATCGTAGGCGGCGCGAACGGCAGGCGCAGGTTTACTACGAGACGTCGTTTGCTTATCCATCGGCTTAGTTTCTGCTGTTTCAACAGTAACAGCGGATGGGCTGACTACCGCGTCAGTTGGCGTGTCATCGCCAGGTAGAGTAATTTTCGGCCCCCCGTCCAACATGCCTGTGCGTTGCAATATTTCGCGCAACGCCGGTACGTCGTTACTCCACTGCCCTGGGCGCAACGTTGCTTTGCCGGTCAGTTGGGGCCACGGTTTGGTGTCACAGAGTAAGGCCAGTAACGATTCATGCATCGCCGCATATTGCGGATGCTGCGGTGCCAGTCCTGCAACAAACGTAGGCAATTGACCTTTATCCAGCGCCAGCTGCCATTGGTTAATCACCGAGAGCGGCGGCGTTGCAAGTGCATAAGGTTTACTGCTATATAGCCAGCGAGTGCCTTTGACCGGAATATTTGCAATGAAATGGAGATAGCCCATCATCGCATCAGAGAGCACCACGTCGCGTGCCATCCCGTTAACACCAGGATCGGTCAGTAACTCTACCCATTTATTAAACTGCGGCTGGAAACCGGCAATCGCCACCTCTGCCAGCTGTTGCTGGAAGGCTTTAACAGCATCACGGTTTTCCCACATGGGTTGCATATCGCGTGCGGCATACAACAGTTGAAGCTGGTTAAGATAAACCGGCTTGTAACCTGCGGGTAATTGAGATTCGATTTGCGTGCGGGCTTTTTCTGCCGCACCTTCAGGCAATGGCTGGATCCCCGCCATTATTGCCGTGGCTTGCGCCTGCGGCAGTGCCTCGCCCTGTTCACTGACAGCCACCGGGCTGTCGCCAGGGATTACTTCAGGCTCATCGGCCTGCGCATTGAACAGTGGAGCGAATGTTACGGCCAGGCACAAACTGATTGCCGACAGCCGACGACCACACATCATATTAAGCAACATCCCTTGCCCCCTGTTTTTATCATACTCTGAATAGCCAGGCTGTTATTTTACGACTTGCCTGTACAACGCCAATACTCACGAAAGTATGACGAGCAAGCCTGTTACTCATCAGGCTTATCTTCAGTATATAAACGCCGATACGTTTTTACATAACCTAATGTAAAGAAGTTTAAAGAAAAGCGCGCCGTAATGTGCCACTTTTTTAGTGCAGAAACGGAGTTTTCGGAAAAAGAAAAGGCGGCATTGCTGCCGCCTTAATTTTAACTCGCCTGAGAAGGCGCTTCGTCAGTTCCTGGAAGCGTTTCAGGGAGTTGCGGCGCAAATCCTCGCAGGCCGACGACATGAACGTGTTCGGTATTCTGGAAGACTTTACGCACCAGTTTATAGGTGGTGCCTTTCTCCGGGCTGATATTTTCCGGCGCTGCGATGATGAGTTGCATTTGCAAACGCTCACACAATTCAAACAGCGTGGCGATAGAACGAGCATCCAGTCGCGCTGCTTCATCGAGGAACAGCAGGCGGCAAGGAGAGATATCTTTACCGCGCAGGCGGCGAGATTCATCTTCCCAGCTTTGTACCACCATCACCAGAATCGACATACCGGTACCAATCGCCTCACCGGTCGACAATGCACCAGACTCTGCGCGCAGCCAGCCATCGGAACCACGGTTAACCTCAACTTCCATTTCCAGATAGTTGCGGTAATCCAGCAGTTCTTCACCGATGGTCTGCGGCGTGCGCTGCCCCATATCAATCTGCGGGTTAAGACGTTGATACAGTTTCGCCAGCGCTTCCGAGAAGGTCAAACGGTTGCTGTTAAACAGATCCTGATGCTGCTCGTGCTGTTCAGAGAGCACATCCAGTAGCATGGCGTGCGTTTCACGCACGTTCACGTTGAGACGCACGCTGTTCACCTGACCAAACGATACGTTCTGCAACCCCTGGTTGAGCATACGGATACGGTTCTGCTCGCGCTGAATGGTTTTGCGAATGATGTTCGCCACGCTGCGGGAACTGATCGCCAGTTTCTGTTCACGGGAGGTTAATTCTTCGGTCAGACGGCTAAGTTCAATCTCCATCTGTTCGATAGCTTCCACCGGATCATCGGTACGAATAATATCCTGACGAATACGTTCACGCAGATGCTGATAAACCGCCACGAAGAACTGAATTTTACGCTCCGGACGTTTCGGATCTTCCGACATGCGCAGCACGTCGCGCAGATGTTCGTTATCCGCCACCGCCAGACGCAGCGCACCTAACGCCTTATCCGACATGGAACGCAAATCATCAGCGGAGAGATAAGCCAGCTCACGACGGTGTAAGCGGCGCTCAACGCCGTTATCTTTCACCATGCGCATCACCGCACACCAGCCCGCTTTAGCGGTCACTACCTGCTCGCGCATCTCAAAGTAATCCCGCTCCAGCTTGCGCAGTTTGCGGGTCAGGTTGTCCATCTCCGCTTCGCAGAAGGTAAGCGCTTTTTCCAGTTGATTGCGGCGTGAACGGTTATTGCTCAGTTGCGCATGCAGCTCGTCACGGCGAATACGCGCCCGCTCTTCTGCCCCGCTATCAGCACGCACGCCGATATCCTGCAATTCACGTTGCAGATCGTTGAGTAGCTCTTTTTTGGTGTCGTAAGAACTTTTCAGCGAAGCCAGCACCTGGTTGTACTGACTCAACTGCGCTGCGTGACCGCGCAACGCTTCGCGAGCGCGGGTACGCTCCGCTTCCGCCTGTTCCAGACGTTCACGCAGTTTTTCGTTGAGATCGCTGTTACCGCTAAGCATTTCTGCCGAGTCAGAATAGCTAAAGTGCGCACGACGCTGCACCACTTCCGTCAGGGCAAACGCCTGCTGACGGGCATCGCGCTGCATCTGCTGAGAGTACGCGTAATCTTCTTTTAACTGTTCGAACTGTTCCGGGTCGCTCTGCAATACCGAAACAATCGGTTCCAGTTTCGCCAGTTGATTGCCAAACTGCTGAACAAAACGCGCGGCTTCCTGGGCTTCATCCAGACGTTCGCGGATTTCATCGACGCGATCCGCCAGGCTGTCATCAGCCAACAGGTTGAGACGCGGCAGAATGCGGTTCAGCGCCGTAACGCCCTCTTTCGCCTGCTCAAACTGAATACGCTGCTGCTGGTTATCATTTTCATGATTACTTAACGCCCGCTCCAGTTCGACGCGACGGCTGTTCAGTTGACGGATTTCTGCTTCCGGGTCAGACTCAAACGCAACCGCCAGATGACTGCCGATAAAGCGGCTGAACGCCTGATGCAGACGCTGAGTTTTCTGTACATCAAAGGAGAGCGTGGCGAAGCGTTCGGAAAGCACTTCACGCTCGGCATGGAGGCTTTCAATACGGCTTTCACGCGCAGCACGACCAAACAGCGGCACTTCCGGGAAACGTGAATAACGCCACTGACGATCGGCGATTTTCACCACTACCGCTTTTTCCAGCTCATCAACGCTGAACACGCTGTCATCGAATGACTGCGGATCTCCTTCGATCAGATAGAGATCTTCCGGGCAATCGGTCAAGCCTTCCAGGTGTTCAGTTACCTGTGACAGATCTGGCACCACGATGGCGTGGCGTGACGGGCCATACAGCGCTGAGAAGTACGGCGCATCTTCCAAGCTAACGTCGTCATAAATTTCTGACAGCAGCACACCACCAAAACGCTCCGCCAGCGCGTTCAGACGCTGATCTTCAGAGCCGCCAGGCTGGCTTAAACGTTCGATCTCTTCATCGACGGCGTTTTTGCGCGCGCCCACTTCATCGCGTTCAACAATCGCCTCTCGCTCACGCTCCAGCAACTGTTGCAGATATTCGGTGACGTCCTGGCTGGAGGTAAACTCTTCGCCGCACTGTTCGCTCAACTGGTTGAGACTGTTTTGCGCTGCCAGCCAAACCGGCGCACGCTGCATCAAACTCTGAATGCGAGACTGCAGCTGTTCCTGCTCCTGGCGCAGTGCCATGCGCTCTTCATGGGCGTTAGACACGCTATCGGAAAGAGAGGCAATGCGTGCTTCCAGTTCCTGATGCAGGGCTTCCAGTTCGTCGATATCAAAATTCTTGCCCTGACGTTTGCAGAAATCTGCCAGCAGACGCTCAGCTTCTTGCTGCTCGCGTAGACGCTGTTCCAGTTCGCTTAATCGCATCCGCAGCGGCTGAACCTGCTCTGCCAGGTGACGCTGATCGACCCCTTCGCGCAATAGTTCGCGAGCGACATCCCACGCCTCGTTACGCGCCAGTGGGCCGTTGATTGCCACCACCAGCTGATAAGCCTGCTCAAACTGGCTGTGCGCGGTTTGCGCCATGCTCATTTTCTGCTCAAGAGAGAGCATTTTTTCAGTCGCTTCCAGCTCTTTCGCCTGGAAGGTTTCCAGCCATTCGGCGGCGCTGTCGGCGGTTAAGTCCGGCAGATGGCACAGTTCTTTGGCACGATTAAGTGCAGCAATCGCCTGGTTATACTGGATCGCGCGCGTTTGCTGGACGTCCAGCGCCTGCTGGTAGTCAGCAAGCTGGCTTTTCAGCTCGTCCACTTCCAGTTCGGCAGCTTCCGCGCGAGCCTCGTTCTCTTCCTGGCGTTCGATGGCTTCTGCCACCACTTCGTTTTGCTCTTCCAGACGGATCTGCAGCTCATCGAGATCCGCTTCGTAGCGTTCGATCTTCTCCTGCTGACGCAGTGCGGTTTGCACCAGGTTCAGGTGATCGCTGGCCGCCTGATAATCCGCTTCCAGATCGCCTTCGGCACCGTTGTGCTCTGCCAGCTCACGCGCCATATCGACGTGTTTGTACTGCTCAGCCGCCAGTTGCTGACACGAAGTATGTAACTCGCGACGAAACTCCAGGGCTTTGTCGAGATGGACACGGCGCTCGTTGGCGTGACGCATGTAGTCCGCCGCCACGTAGTTGGTAGCTTCGCTGATCAGATGCTTAAACAGGTCACGGTCCGACTGGGTGACACGAATCGCTTCCAGCGTCATGCGGTTTTCACGCAGCGCCGCTTCCATGTCCTGGAACGCTTTACGCACGCCGCTGTTTTCCGGCAACAGGTAGTCGCGCAGAGAACGGGTAATGGCACTGGAGATCCCGCCATACAGCGAAGCTTCGATCAGACGATAGAATTTGCTACGGTCAGATGCGGAGCGCAGACGACGCGCGATGATGCCCAGATCGAACATCAGCGAGTGGTAATCGGTAATGGAGTTGAACTGTTTAAACTGCACGCCTTCCATCGCCTCGAGCTTGTCTTTCAGCTCGTTAAGCGGCAGCACGCGCGCCTGGCGTTCGTTCAGGGTTTCGGTCACCAGCTGTGTCGGCTGCACCGACATCGGCAGTCCCTGAATGGCAAATGGTTTGATATCCACTTTACGATCGCGTCCGGCAACCTGTTGCAGACGCACACCGACCACCACGCGCTGGTGGCGCGAGTTAATGGTGTCGAGCATCGAATAACAGACACCCGCTTTCAGCTTACCGTGCAGACCTTTATCGCGCGAACCGCTGGTGGCCCCGGCTTCCGTAGTGTTACGGAAATGCAGCAGGGTCAGGTCGGGGATCAGCGCCGTAACGAACGCCGCCATCGTGGTGGATTTACCCGCCCCGTTACCGCCGGAAAGCGTCGTGACCAGCTCGTCAAGGTCAAAAGTTCGGGCAAAAAAGCCGTTCCAGTTAATCAGCGTCAGTGAGCGAAATTTACCGCGTTCAATCATTATTCTTCCTCTCCGCTATCTGGCTGGCTCTCTTCGGTTTCATCGTTGAGTTGCAGATGATTTTCAATCGGCATTGCTTCGCCATCACGAATCAGGCGACGCTGTGCTTCACGGGGATCGTCGCCAGCACGCACATCGGCTCCGAAGCGGAACACCGATTCGGTAATGCGGAACTTGCTGCTGTCGTGGCCCATAAACCACACCATGCCTAAACGACGCAGACGGTTGAGCGAAGAACGTACTTTCTCCTGCAACTTCTGACGGTCAACGTCTGAACCGGTTGAACGGTTGTTCACCAGTTTCAGCAGTTTTGCTTCATCGGCCAGGGTGAGCAGTTCGTCGTACAGTTCCTGCTGGGTGAAAATCCCCTCATTCGCCAGCCGTTCCGGGCTGAGATAGAGATAACAGAGGATTTTCCCGACCATCATATCCAGTTCCGACAAGACGGAACGCGGGATAAGAGTGGTGGAACGTGGGCGTAAATAGAAGAACCCTTCCGGTGCGCGAATAAGCTCAACGTTATAACGCGCGTAAAACTCTTCCAGATATTCCTGAAAATCCATCAGGAATGCATGATTATCCAGTTCGTCGAGGCCAATATGGCGTCCTGAACGTAAGGCGCTGTCCAGCGCCGGAAATAACGGATTCGCCAGCGCCTGCGCCAGCTTAACCGGCATCACTTGTTCAATATTTGTCGATGACATGCGCCTGTACCTTGGCTCCGTAATCATTAATCGGCTGCCATTTCGCTGGCAGTCCGGTGAAATCTGCTTGCGCTACGCCAAGACGTACCGCCTGATCAATAACAATACGCGCAACGTCAAAGTGACGTGCACGCGGATACTGTGACAGATATTCGCGTACCACCAGACCAAGATCCAGCGGCACTTGTCTGGTTTTGTACACGGCAAGTTGTTCTTCGATGATCGCCGCCAGCTGTTCGCGGATCTCGTTAAACTCTTCGTATTCCAGATCCTCAGGAAGTTCCCCAGTCACTTCTTCATCGCGCAGTGCCATCTCTTCGTCACGCATATCCAGCAGACGATCGGCATTGGCATAAGTTAGCGCCCACGGCTCATCAAAATAGGTTTGTACCGACTGACGTAACCGCTGAGCAAAGACGCGGTTTTTATCCATATCGATCGCGGTACGAATAAATTTGTGTACGTGGCGGTCGTAGCCAATCCACAAGTCGATGGATTGCTGGCCCCAACTGATAATACGATCGAGTTTGCTCTGCAGATCGAACACCAGACGATCGACGAAATGCAGATCGTCATGGGTCATCGTCGCATCCTGAATGCGCAACAGATTAGCCTGCAATTTGTCGCCTGCCGCTTCCAGCGTATCCTGCAATTCACGCAGCGTTCCGGAAGTTTCCGAAAGCAACAATTCACAGCTGGAAATCGCCGCCCGCCAGTCTTTGTTCAGCAACTGGGCGATATCGTCCTTCACCTGCTGCTGCTGTTCGTCCATCAGACGTTGCGTCAGGTCGATACTGTCGAAAATTTCTGCTACCGAATATTTCAGTGGCGCATAGACATTACGGTGCCAGTGAAATTCATCACCGCCCTCTTCGGCGGCATCTGCTGCGCGTTTGAGCTCACCCGCCACAATCGACAACTGCATAGAAAGACGCAGCGTAGAAAACTCGCGCTGACGGATGTAGTAGTCAGTAATGCCGATGCCGAGCGGCGTCAGACGGTAAATTGCGTTCCCTTCCGCCTGCTCGCTGGTAAAGCGGTTCAGCAGACGTTGACGCACCATGTCGTTGATCGCGTTATTGGCGCGCACGCCGATGGTTTCGCTGGTTTGCTCAAACACATCACTCACATGGCGGAATGCATCCACCAGCTCGCCTTCACTCATCTCACCATCCAGACGCTCGCCGTTCAGCGTGGCAACCGCCAGCAGAAAAGAGAGTCGGTCTACCGGCAGCGAGATGGAGAAGTCATTTTTTCTGGCCCAGGCAACCAGTTCGGGGACTGTCTGGGAAAATTCACTCATACTTTATCCTTGCTCTGCGGTTTGCGCGCGGTGACATGAATATAACGCCCCAGGGTAATATACGGTTCCTGACGGCAATAACGCGTTTCTAATTCAAGTAATGCTTCATAGCAGTCGCGCTGCTGGTGTTTCTCGCGCAGATAATCATGAAACACGCGAACGCCTGTCTTACCCATAATTTGCCAACCAGCTTCTTCCAGCCACAGATAAACCTGCGCCGGGTCGCGTGGATAATCTGGCGAAAGCGTCCGTTTTTTCTTTTTCGGCATTCCCGCCTGCACGTAATCAAAATTCCCGGCGACCATGTTATGCATCAACAAACCATGCGCATTGTAGAACATTAACGACAACACGCCGCCTGGACGCAACACTGACCACAGGGTCTGCAATACGCTGCGGGGATCAGCCACCCACTCGAGCACCGCATGGAACAATATCAGATCAACGGGCGTTTCCAAATGCGAAGCAACATCCTGAGCGGCGCAATGTATAAATTGCATGTTGTCGCTCACACCTTTTGCTTCTGCCGCCTGTTTTGCGCGGTCGATCATCTGCGCAGAAAGATCGCATAAAATGACCTGATGCCCACGCTCGGCCATTTTGATTGCGGTCTGCCCTTCTCCACCGCCAGCATCCAGCACACGCAGTTTTTGCGGGCCCATTTCCGCCAGCACGCGATCGAGATCCTGCCACAGAATAGCCTGTCGAAGCTGCCCTTTGGTGGTGCCGTAAATGTTACGGGAAAACTTTTCCGCAATATCATCAAAATTGCGATCCTGCATTGCTTTCTCCACCGGTTGGCTAAGACGTTTTCTGATAAAGACGCTATTTTGTCACAGCCACGGCGAGAATGAACCCGTCTGGTGTAATATCGCTGGCGATCCCTTGCTATATGGTTAAAAAAGGAACCAGAAAGGATGCTTTTTACACTGAAAAAAGTGATTGGCAATATGTTGCTGCCACTTCCGCTGATGTTGTTGATTATTGGCGCTGGCCTGGCGCTGCTGTGGTTTAGCCGTTTTCAAAAAACCGGGAAGATTTTTATTAGCATTGGGTGGCTGGCGCTCTTGTTATTGAGTTTGCAACCGGTAGCCGACCGCCTGCTGCGTCCCATCGAAAGCACCTATCCGACATGGAATAATTCGCAAAAAGTGGACTATATCGTGGTGCTCGGAGGTGGTTATACCTGGAACCCGCAGTGGGCACCGAGCTCTAATTTAATCAATAACAGTCTGCCACGCCTGAATGAAGGTATTCGCTTATGGCGCGAAAATCCGGGATCAAAACTGATCTTCACGGGAGGCGTAGCAAAAACCAATACGGTGAGTACAGCGGAAGTAGGTGCCAGAGTTGCGCAATCGCTGGGCGTGCCGCGCGAGCAAATTATCACCCTGGATTTGCCAAAAGATACCGAAGAAGAAGCTGCAGCAGTGAAACAGGCGATTGGTGACGCCCCTTTCCTGCTGGTGACCTCCGCATCACATCTGCCGCGGGCGATGATCTTTTTTCAGCAGGAAGGGTTAAATCCGCTACCAGCCCCGGCGAATCAGTTGGCCATCGACTCGCCGCTTAACCCGTGGGAACGGGCAATCCCTTCTCCGGTCTGGTTGATGCATAGCGATCGTGTTGGCTATGAAACGCTTGGCCGTATCTGGCAGTGGCTAAAAGGTTCGTCAGGCGAGCCACGGCAAGAGTGATTTTGATGCCAGATCGAAGTTGCGCCGACTAAATCGTCCGGTATTAACCAGTTGCGCAACTTCATCCCATAACACATACAACCAACGCCGCCAGATGAACGACTCCGCCACTGGCGCGCGTTGCAGGTAACTCCAGAGCAAATCTTCCGCCAGAGAATTATCCATTAGTCGGAACAGTTCGTATTCTCGCGGTGCCCAAAGCATTAGTCCCGGCCCGACCATCGCCAGTAACTGATCGCTGCGCGAATCTTTCAACATGCTGCGTAAACAGAAGTTACCGTGAATCAGCACACAATTGTCGTTAAAGCCTTCAAATAATGCCGGGAGACATTCGCGAGTGCGAAACAGGATCCGCTTATCCTGCATCGTCAGACCGGTGTTATTGAACTGATTGAGCGTGGTCCATAGCACTTCAACATGTTGCCGGTACCATGAGGGCCAGAAATTTTCCTGAGTATTGTCGACCGCGCCGACGCAACCGCGACTGTCCTGACGGTGCCAGGCCAGTAAGGCTTCAACGATTTGGTCTTTGAGTTGTTCCCAGCGTTCTGGTGTTCGGGCTGGTGCCTCCACCGAAACACCACGCATCCGCTCCAGTAGCAGGACATCGGGGCCGGGGTGTTCTTCATGCGTCATCACACCATAAATAGTCGGCATACGGACAGTCCCACTTCTTGCCAGCATGGTGGTTTTCCATGCCAGTTGTCGGGCTTTTCCGGGCGTACTAAAGCTTCTTGCCATTAACGGCATTGGGTTTCCCTGGCTGTCATACAAAGCCCACAACGCCGTATCCGCTTTTTCATTGACGCACTCAATACGACTGAGTTTTTCGCCCAGTAAATGGCTTAATTCGGCACGCAGCTGTTCCATTCAGATTACCCTCATAAAAGCTACTGCTTTCATAATGAGCGCCAATATAAAAGATGTCACCTGAATGAGATCAATTGTTGAAAAGAAAAATTGAGGAAAATCGTAACGGTACGACACTCCTCCCAAAATTGGCTGAAGTGTCGTGAAGTGAAATTAGCGCATTTCAGCGCGAACGCGCTTGAGATCTTCAGGGGTATCCACACCTGTGCCAGGAACTTCATGCGCGACAGCAACGTGGATTTTTTCGCCGTACCACAGAACACGAAGCTGCTCTAACATTTCGATGTGTTCTAACGGGCTTGGCTGCCAGGTGACGTAACGACGGATAAAGCCTGCACGGTAGCCATAAATACCAAGGTGACGCAGGAAGTTATCGCCAACGGTTTCAAGGCCTTTTGCAAAACGATCACGATCCCACGGAATGGTAGCGCGTGAGAAGTACAGTGCATACCCTTCAGCGTCGAGAACCACTTTCACCGCATTCGGGTTAAACGCTTCTTCCGCATTGTGGATTGGCACCGCCAGAGTCGCCATACCCACCTGACGCTGAGCGAGGTTATCAGCAACCTGACGAATGATTGTCGCAGGGATCATCGGTTCATCACCCTGCACATTAACGATCACCGTGTCGTCGCTGAACGCGCATTTTTCGACAACTTCCGCCAGGCGTTCTGTCCCTGACTGGTGATCGGCGCGCGTCATACATACTTCACCGCCAGCGGCTTCAACGGCGCGGGCGACATCCTCATGATCGGTTGCCACGATGATGCGCTCGGCACCTGATTCGCGCGCGCGTTCAAGAACATGAACAATCATGGGTTTGCCGTTAATATCAACCAATGGTTTACCGGGCAGACGCGTGGACGCGTAGCGCGCGGGAATAATGACCACAAAACTCATGATTTACTCTCATCAGCAGTCAGCACGCGGGCTTCCGTTTCCAGCAACACTGGAATACCATCGCGCAGCGGGAAAGCCAGGTTGTCCAGTTTGCAAATAAGCTCTTGTTTTTCCTGGTTATACCAAAGTTTTCCGTTGCAAACCGGGCAGGCAATGATTTCAAGCAGACGATGATCCATAGTTCCTCCAGATGGATCGGGTTATGAATGCATAAATCTTATCATAATCATTTATGCGACGGGGTCTATTTCCCAGCCGGTGCGGCAATCAGTAAAGAGGCCTTGCGGGCAGCATCCTAATGTCACCCGCGTTGCCTGCTGCCAGTTAGCGAAATCAGTAATCGCCTGACGTAGCCCTTTTTGCAGCGTTGTCGTTGGTTTAATACCTTCCTGTAACCACAGAGAGATAACTTCAAGGATGCCTGTCTGGCGATGCATTTTGGCATCCATTCGCCCAACTAATTGCCCACGATGTAATAACGGCAGAACAAAATAGCCATACTGGCGTTTCGGCGCTGGGGTATAGCACTCCAGCCGGTAGCTAAAATCAAAAAGCTGCTCTGCGCGTTTGCGATCCCAGACAACAGGATCAAAAGGCGAAAGTACCGCGCTGTGCGTTGCAGTGAGCTTTCCGGCCAGCGCTCGCTCGAGTAGCGGCAGCAAATCATCATGCAGCCAAAGATTGCCCAATTTTTCAACATGCACAGCAATGATTTGCTGCTGTTCAGCCCTCGCTTCGCGCCACGCCGCCAGTGCCGGACGTTTCAGCCGATAGTAATCTGCCAGCCACTGTTCGCGGAATATTCCCAGGCTACGCGCACTGTTATCCAGCATGATGATTTCTGCTTCTGTTTGCGAAACGAGATCGCGCTCATCATCCCAGTCAGGCATGACACGGTGGGTTAAATCATAAACGCGCTGGAAGTTGCGCCGTTCAATCACCATCACCTTTCCGGCAGTAAATAAACCTTCCAGATGCCGTTTATGCGGCTTCCATTCCCACCAGCCGCTTGCACCTTTTCGAGGATGCTCAAAATCGGCTGAACGTACCGGCCCCTTATCATGAATATGCTGAATTAACTGTGCAATTTCCGCCTCATGTTCCTGCATCCAGGCGTCTTTGTATTTCCAGCCCATTTTTTCAGGTGCCAGCATGCGGTGGCGAATAAGACGAAAGTCGCTGCGTGGCATAAAGCAGGCTTCATGCGCCCAGTATTCCATTAATTCGCCACGCGCCAGAGACTCATCCAGCCACTGGGCAGGATAATTTCCCAGACGACTGAAAAGCACCAGATATGGACTACGGGCAACAATATTGATGGTATCGATTTGCAGCAAGGACATGCGGGAGATCGTTGCCGGAATATCCTCCAACGACGCTCGACGGCGGGGTTTGTTTAACAGGCCTTGTGCGGCAAGGTGAAGATTACGCGCATCAGCAAGGGAGAGGTGCGGCAGCGACATTCATGACTCCATCAATCGAACGCTGCCGCGGCGTAACTAGTTGCCAGAAGCCAGCGAGGTTAGTTGCGTAAGCAGTTTCGCTGGTTCATCACCTGAAAGCTGTGCGTCTACAGGCAAATACCACCAATTTTCTTCTGCAAAGGCCCGGCATTTCACCGCATCTTTTTCAGTCATTACCAGCGTTTGCCCGGCGCTTACCAACGCACTGACATCCGCATGGTTCAAAGACTGATGATCGGCCAGCGGTACACATTTTTCCGGTTGTACGCCACACATCTTCAGCGTGGCAAAAAAGCGCGGCGGATGCCCAATCCCCGCCATCGCCACAACATGTTCAAGCTGAGCAACGTCACAACGCGTACCGGTACGTAAATTCACCGCCTGACCCGGCAGCAGATGCATGGGGATTTCACCGCTGCGAGGGACACCGCCGTTGACGATTACCGCATCAACCGACTTTAAGCGCCCCGCTCGCTCACGCATTGGCCCCGCCGGCAACCACCAGCCATTGCCAAAGCGACGCACACCATCAATAACAACAATTTCCACATCACGCGCCAGACGGTAATGCTGTAAACCGTCGTCGGTTACGATGATCTGCACATCAGGGTGTTGCGCCAGAATGGCTTTTACCGCATCAGAACGAACGGGAGAAACCGCAACAGGCGTATCAGTGCGTTGATAAATCAACACAGGTTCATCACCCGCCTGTGCTGTTGTGGTATCTGCCGACAATAACAGCGGATAAGATTCAGCCTTACCACCATATCCCCGCGATACGACCCCCACGCGAATACCGCGCTGTTGCAACTGTTCCACCAGCCAGACAACGACCGGGGTTTTTCCGTTGCCGCCTGCGGTGAGATTACCAACCACGACAACCGGTACGGGGGCACGCCAGGCGCGCTTCAGTTTTAGTTTATAGCAAAGACGGATCGCGCCACTCACCAGGCCATACAACCAGGAGAGTGGCAGCAATAGCCGCCACAAAGGGGATTCACCAGACCAGATTTTTTCGATCATTGGCCAAACTGCATTTTGTGAAGTTGCGCGTAAACGCCGCGGTGCTCAAGCAAATCGTTATGCGTACCGCGTTCCACAATGACACCATCCTCGACGACCACGATTTCGTCTGCCTTTTCAATGGTAGACAAGCGGTGGGCAATCACCAGAGAGGTACGGTTTTTCTGCAACTCATCCAGTGCCGCCTGAATCGCACGTTCGGATTCGGTATCCAGAGCCGAGGTAGCTTCGTCCAGAATCAGAATCGGGCTATCACGCAACAAGGCTCGAGCGATAGCAATACGCTGACGCTGACCGCCAGAGAGCAGCACGCCGTTTTCACCAATCACTGTATCGAGACCGTTATCCATCTTATTGATGAAGTCCATGGCGTAGGCCATACGCGCCGCTTCTTCAATTTGCTCACGGCTGTACTGTTCAGTCCGTGCGTAAGCAATGTTGTTAGCAACCGTATCGTTAAACAGATGGACATTCTGCGACACCAGAGCAACCTGGTTACGTAACGACGCCAGGGTATACTCGCGCAGATCGTGACCATCCATCAGGATTTCGCCTTCATCAATATCGTAAAAACGCGTGATCAGGCTGGCGATGGTTGATTTACCCGAACCAGAGCGTCCAACCAGAGCAACCGTCTTCCCTGCCGGAATTTTCAGGTTGATGTTACGCAATGCAGGTACGTCACGTCCCGGATAAGTAAAGGTGACATTGCGGAATTCCACGTCGCCAGTCGCACGCTCGATCACGCGCTTACCTTCATCTTTCTCCTGCTCACTGTCCAGAATGGTAAACAGCGTCTGACAAGCCGCCATACCGCGCTGGAACTGGGCGTTAACGTTGGTCAGCGATTTCAGCGGACGCATCAGTGCAATCATTGAAGAGAAAACAACGGTAATCGTACCGGCAGTCAGGCTATCCATGACACTTGGGAAGCTCGCCGCATACAGAACAAACGCCAGCGCCAAAGAGGCGATCAGCTGAATGATCGGATCAGAGATGGAAGAGGCTGAAACCATTTTCATCCCCTGAAGACGCATTCGGTTGCTGACTTTATCAAAGCGTTTCGTTTCCACTTCCTGACCACCGAAAATCAATACTTCTTTGTGGCCCTTCAGCATTTGTTCTGCGCTGGTGGTCACCTGCCCCATGGTGTTCTGCATGTTTTTACTGATGTTGCGAAAACGCTTCGATACAACGCGAATCGCAATCGAAACAATCGGTGCCAGCACAATCAAAATGATCGACAGTTGCCAACTGTAATAGAACATCATGATGAACAGGCCGATGATCGACGCACCTTCACGCACAACAGTAATCAGTGCGCCGGAAGAAGAAGAAGCAACCTGTTCGGAATCGTAGGTAATACGTGACAACAGCGTACCCGTTGACTGTTTGTCAAAGAATGAAACTGGCATTCCCATCATGTGACCAAACAGGCGGCGACGCATGGTCATTACCACCTTTCCTGATACCCAGGAGATACAGTAGCTGGAGACATAGCTGGTGATACCACGTAAAATCATCAGCCCGATCACCACCAGCGGCATCCACACCAGCACGGAGCGATCTGTTTTACCAAAGCCATCATCAAGAAGTGGCTTAAGGAGCGATAACATGAAGGTATCGCTGGCTGCGTTGAGGATTAACGCTACGCCCGCCACGATCAGACCCGCTTTGAAAGGCGCAATGGTTGGCCACAGTCGGCGGAATGTCTGCCACGTAGAGAGATCTTTGTCGTTATGCATTCAAAAAACCAGCATTTGTTGAAATAGCCGCATATTCTACCCGTTATCCACTGGCACGCCAAACCACTGATGATACCAACGAGGTAAAATTTGCTCCCTGAGGCTGCTAATCCGCCAGCCTTGCGCTGAAAAATTAACCGTTGTTTGACCTTGATGTGGAGTATCAATCCATTGATATCCTTGCAGTTGATAGCGATGCTTAACTTTGTTAGAGGGCAGTCGCCATGCGTTATAGCGCGATGCCGATGCGAGTGCCACTTTTCCATTCACTCGCTGAATTAATGGCAACGATGATGAGGTATTACTGCCATGGTGAGGTACCTGAAGCAATGTTGCCTGCACTTGCTGCCAGTAACGGCTTAGCATCTTTTGTTCAGCTGGGGCTTCAATATCACCGGTTAGAAGAATGCTATTCGTCCCGTCATCAACCTTAACCACACAGGAATGGTTATTTCCTTTATCGTTGCTACCTTGTAAAGGCCAGTGCGCGCTGAAACGCAATCCTTGCCATTGCCACGCTTCGCCACGCACACAGGGCTGATGATGTTCCCAGTTTAACGGACTTCTGATCCATAACATCGGCCATATATGCAATATTGAATCCAGCCCTCCCCGGTGATCCAGATGTTCATGGCTCAGAATAACGCCTTCCGGTTCAAGATTATGCCAGTGGAGCCAGGGGATAATCAGTTGTTGCCCACTATCCCCTTCAGGCCAGGCCAGTCCTGTGTCATAGAGAATCGCTTTGCCGTTTCTGGCTATCACCATTGCCAGCCCTTGCCCGACATCAAGCATGTACAGCTGCCACTCGTCAGGTCGAGGTTTTTGCCACAGCGGCCAGCACATCAGCAAGCCTCCAGCCACACACATTGCTGGCAACGTTCGCCAGGCGTTTAATCGCCATACCACCAGTAAGAACCATGGGGAAAATGATAGCCATTGCCAACATTCAGCAATGTTGATCCACCCTTCCGGCAAACTCTTTAACCCCCAGAAAAGTAAAGCCAAAGACCGGTCGGCAAGAAACCATAACCCTTGCTCCAGGATTAACGGCCCGCTTAAATGCACAACCATCGCGGCGAGGATCAACGGAACCGTGATAAATGTCACCAAGGGAATTGCTAATAGATTTGCAATAAACGAGGTCAGACTAATGCCATGAAATATGACGATTTGCACGGGCATAAGCAGAAGTGTGATTCCCAGTTGCAGATGGATGAGGGAAACAACTGCACGCAATACCGGCGGCAGTTGCCACTCAGGACAGGGAAACCACTGATACCAAAATATCAATGCCGCGACCGCAGCGGCAGAGAGCCATAAACTTTGCGAGAGAATGGCAACAGGATCCATCAGCAAAATTGCCGCCAGACAACATATCCATACATCCCAGCCACTCCACTGTCGCCCACTTAACTTAAGCATTCCCCACGTAGCAAGCGCCACCATGGTACGCAATGCAGGAGGTTGCATTCCCGTCAACCAGGCATAAAAAGCAGCACAGCAGATTCCGCCAATTAATGGTATTTGCCAGTGGATCCAGCGCCCAGGCAGAAAAATTTGTCCACTGCGAATGAGTCCGGCAGCCAGCAACGCCGCAAAAGCGATGTGCAATCCCGATATCGCCATTAAATGCGCCGTTCCAGTATCGCGCATGATATTTTTGATTTCTTTGGGGACGGATAACCGTTCCCCCATACCTAAACCAAGAATAACCGCATTCCACGGATAGGGTTGCAGCGTTGTTTGTAGTGACGCCAGATACTGTGCACGCAGGCTACAATTCGGTTCAATGACACTTGCCTGCAGAAAACGGCCGGTGAGCGGCTGATGCTGGGCAATGGCATAACGCTGGCTATCAAAGCCGCCATCATTAAGTTGGCCATGAACTGCACGAACTTTGAGTTTCATTGACCATTGTTGTCCAGCACAAACCGCTTGCGGAAGATATTCGCCATACATCACGAGACCTGACGCAGGGAATATACGTCGACCTTGTAGATGAGTAATTTGACCGTAATGAGTGGTCATGCCGTCAGTTGCAGTGATCTCAACAATTGCATCCTGCGTCGCGCCAGTTAAGGTTTCTCCTGCCCACAAAATTTGCTTTGCTGATAATATGCCCCAAACGAAAAACAGCAACGTCAGCGCGATATAACGGACGGTTTTAACAGGGATAAATGCCAGTACGCAGGCGAAGAGAGTCAGAAACGCAAGGGTTAATGTCCCAGGCAATTGGGGCAAAATCAGCAACGGAAAAATTCCGCTAATTATGCATACACCGACTGTCGTTATTTTCATGCACCCCTCCCTGTTTATGGAAAGTGTGCAACTTTGTTGAGCGGTTGTCTGGTGGGAATTTTGCGTTCCCCGAGGCATATTCAGAAGAATTTAACGAAAGGGTGAAAACTGTTCAAAACTCTGCGAGGCAGCTTCCAGTTCCAGATTAGAGAAATGAAAAAAGCACCCGACAGGTGCTTTTCTCTCGTTCAAGTTTGAGTAAAAAACTTAACCGTAAATATTGGCGCGATCGCGCAGTTCTTTACCAGGTTTAAAGTGAGGAACGTATTTTCCTTCCAGTTCTACTTTATCGCCAGTCTTCGGATTACGTCCGGTACGTGGTGCGCGGTAGTGCAAAGAGAAACTGCCGAAACCGCGGATTTCAATACGCTCGCCCTGCGCAAGAGTCGAGGCCATATGCTCCAGCATCTCTTTTACTGCATCTTCAACCGTCTTGGCGGGAATGTGCGATTGCTGGGTGGCAAGTCTTTCTATCAATTCTGACTTGGTCATGATTCCTCCGGTTCCTTAAAGGCAAATTAAGCGGCTGCTGTTGCTGCATTGATTAAGGGCGGCCGTAGCCGCCCTTAGTGCTTGATTACAGGACGAAACCTGCAATCTGTCAAGTAAACTCAACAAACTTCGGAATAAAAATCCCGAAGAGTCAGAGAATTACTCGCCTTTAGCTGCTTTGAAAGCTTCAGCCATTGCGTTGTTGGAGAAGTTTGCATCTTCCTGTTTGTTAACAGTTGCGATTGCATCTTTCTCGTCAGCTTCGTCTTTCGCACGAACAGACAGGCTGATTGCGCGGTTTTTACGATCAACGCCGGTGAATTTAGCTTCAACTTCGTCGCCAACGCTCAGAACCAGGGTAGCGTCTTCAACGCGGTCACGGGATGCTTCAGAAGCACGCAGGTAACCTTCAACGCCGTCAGCCAGTTCTACGGTTGCGCCTTTAGCGTCAACTGCAGTTACTTTACCGGTTACGATAGCGCCTTTCTTGTTCAGAGCAACCCAGTTGTTGAACGGATCTTCTGCGAGCTGTTTAACGCCCAGGGAGATACGTTCACGTTCTGCGTCAACCTGCAGAACAACTGCAGCGATTTCGTCGCCTTTTTTGTATTCACGAACTGCTTCTTCGCCTGCAACGTTCCAGGAGATGTCAGACAGGTGAACCAGGCCGTCGATGCCGCCGTCCAGGCCGATGAAGATACCGAAGTCAGTGATAGACTTGATTTTACCTTCAACACGGTCGCCCTTGTTGTGGGTTTCCGCGAACTGCTGCCACGGGTTAGCTTTGCACTGTTTCAGACCCAGGGAGATACGACGACGTTCTTCGTCGATATCCAGAACCATAACTTCCACTACATCGCCAACGTTAACAACTTTGGACGGGTGGATGTTTTTGTTGGTCCAATCCATTTCGGAAACGTGTACCAGGCCTTCAACGCCTTCTTCGATTTCAACGAAGCAGCCGTAGTCGGTCAGGTTGGTCACGCGACCAGTCAGTTTGGTACCTTCCGGATAACGTTTAGCGATAGCTACCCACGGATCTTCGCCCAGCTGTTTCAGGCCCAGGGATACACGGGTACGTTCGCGGTCGAACTTCAGCACTTTAACAGTGATTTCGTCGCCCACGTTGACGATTTCGCTCGGATGCTTAACGCGTTTCCAGGCCATGTCAGTGATGTGCAGCAGGCCGTCAACGCCGCCCAGATCAACGAATGCACCGTAGTCAGTGAGGTTCTTAACGATACCTTTAACTTCCATGCCTTCCTGCAGGTTTTCCAGCAGCTGATCGCGCTCTGCGCTGTTTTCGGATTCGATAACGGCACGACGAGAAACAACAACGTTGTTGCGCTTCTGATCCAGCTTGATTACTTTAAATTCAAGCTCTTTGCCTTCCAGGTGCAGAGTGTCACGCACCGGACGAACGTCTACCAGAGAACCTGGCAGGAACGCACGAATACCGTTCAGCTCAACAGTGAAGCCGCCCTTAACTTTGCCGTTGATAACACCGGTAACAGTTTCAGCATCTTCGTAAGCTTTTTCCAGCGTGATCCAGGCTTCGTGACGTTTAGCTTTCTCACGGGACAGCAGAGTTTCACCGAAGCCGTCTTCTACTGCGTCCAGAGCAACGTCAACTTCGTCACCTACCTGGATTTCCAGCTCGCCCTGGGCGTTTTTGAACTGCTCAGCCGGGATGGCGGACTCAGATTTCAGACCAGCGTCAACCAGTACTACGTCTTTGTCGATAGCAACAACAACGCCACGAACGATAGAACCCGGGCGGGTTTCGATTTCTTTTAAGGACTCTTCAAAGAGTTGAGCAAAAGATTCAGTCATGTTTAATCTTCAGGTTTATATTTAACGTCCACCTGGCTCCATGCCGGATGGGGTTGTTTAACATACCCGCTGTCATTCCATTGCAACGGGGGTACTGCAAATTCGGTCGCTTATGCGAGAGCCAATTTCTGGCGCGCGTATTGTAGCGCTTTTTCAATCACTTGCTCAATGCTTAAGGTGGTGGAATCCAACACTAAAGCATCGGCTGCCGGAACCAGTGGCGCTACCGCTCGGTTACGATCGCGGTCGTCGCGTTCTTTGATCTCGGCCAAAAGGCGCTCAAAGTTAACACTAAAGCCCTTCTCCTGCAACTGTAGCATGCGGCGATGCGCACGTTCTTCCGAGGAGGCGTCAAGGAAAATTTTCACTGGTGCATCAGGGAATACCACCGTTCCCATGTCGCGGCCATCGGCAATCAGACCTGGTAATTCGCGAAACGCGCGTTGGCGACGCAATAATGCTTCACGAACGCGTGGGAATGCCGCGACTTGTGAAGCTGCATTCGCCACTTCCTGAGTACGAATTTCGCCGCTGACATCTTCCCCTTCGAGGATCACTTCCAGATTGCCATTGGTCGACACAAAACGTACATCCAGATGGGATGCCAGCGGTACCAGCGCATCTTCCGACGCAACATCAACATGGTGATGTAATGCCGCCAATGCCAGTACGCGATAAATTGCACCCGAGTCCAGCAGATGCCATTGCAACGCTTCCGCCATAGCCTTACACAAGGTGCCTTTCCCTGCACCGCTTGGGCCATCAATGGTAATAACCGGGGCAATTGCCGTCATCTTTATCTCCTTAAAACAGGCGTACCGTTAACATAACCGCGCGCATTATACGCGCCGACGCCACAAATCGTTAACGTTGTGTGCAAAAACCAGTTTTGTCTGTATTCAGATGGGGATTTATTGCGCAATTATAGCGGGCTGGCAGAAGACCAGCCCGAAAGATGACAATGATTTACTTACCAGAGGCGATACGATCACGGATGTGTTGCGCACGCTCTGTTGATGGTGGGTGAGAGTCAAACATGGACTGGGTGCGACCGCCATCCAGGCTAGCCAGTTTTTCAAAGCTGCCAACCAGCCCCTGGGTGCTGATGCCACGTTTCTTCAACAGATCAAAGGAGAAATCATCTGCTTCGGACTCTTTATCACGGGAGTATTTAGCATTGATAGCGCCTTCTGCGATATCACCTAATTGTGAGCGGGAAAGCTGGGAAGCCACACCGCTGGTAGCTGAAATGGCATCGCGTGCGGCAACGATCGCATAAGAAGCTTTCATTTCAGCCAGCGAGTGACCCAACGCGACGTGGCCCAGTTCATGGCCCAGAACGCCTTCAATTTCGTTGTCATTCATCATGTCCATCAGGCCACTGTAGACACGAACACAGCCGTTCGCCATCGCCCATGCGTTGACGTCGCTGGTCATATAAACCTTATAGTTGACCGGCGTGCCATTAATATTGTTACCCAATGCTTTGGCGATTTTTGCCAGACGTTTACCGTACTTGCTGGATTTACTTGCGACTTGATTGCCGCTGTCCATTTCGGCACAGCCCTGATTGGCAATCGCTTTTGCATCGGCATCGCTTAATGTTGCTGCTTTATAGGCATTTAAACCGGAGCTGATAGCCATATTGGTATCAATACCGTGGGTATTTTGACACCCTGTCAGTAATGCTGCAGAGGTCGCAATCGCCAGCAGTAATTTAGTATTCTTCATGTGAATCATCCGTTGATTAATCATATATAAATATTATGTATCAACAACTTACATTGACAAGCGACGCTACCATTAATCAAAATGACTCACAAGGTCCGAAAAAAAACGCCGACAATGTGCCGACGTTTTGATAAAGAAAGATTTGGCTATTTATTGCCCGTTGTTCATTCAGGCTGCCTGGCTAATCCGCGCCAGCTGCTCGAAATAATCCGGAAATGTTTTGGCCGTGCATTTGGGATCAAGAATCGTCACTGGTGTATCTGACAACGCCACCAGCGAGAAACACATCGCCATCCGGTGATCATTGTATGTCGCGATCTCGGCAAAGTTCAGTTTTTCCGGAGGAGTGATACGAATGTAATCGTGCCCCTCTTCCACTTCCGCGCCGACTTTACGCAGTTCTGTTGCCATCGCAAACAGGCGATCGGTCTCTTTAACACGCCAGTTATAGATATTGCGCAGCGTGGTGGTGCCTTTTGCAAATAACGCCGCCGTGGCAATGGTCATCGCCGCATCAGGAATATGGTTCATATCCATATCAATAGCGTTCAGTTCACCACGCGTGCAGGAAATATAATCATCGCCCCAGCAAATGGTCGCGCCCATTTTTTCCAGCACATCAGCAAAGCGAATATCACCCTGCATACTGTTACGTCCAATACCGGTCACTTTTACAGTGCCGCCTTTGATTGCTGCTGCTGCCAGAAAGTAAGAAGCCGAAGATGCATCGCCTTCGACCAAATAAGTACCCGGAGACTGATAAGACTGCCCGCCTTTTACGACAAATTGTTGATAGTGCTGATTTTCAATTTCAACACCAAACGTCTTCATCAGATTGAGTGTGATGTCGATATAAGGTTTAGAAACCAGATCGCCTTTAATACGAATCACCGTATCTTCCGGCGCAAGAGGCGCAGTCATTAACAGTGCGGTGAGGAATTGGCTGGAAACGGAGCCATCAACGTCAACGTTGCCGCCAGTAAAGCCGCCCTGTAAACGCAACGGCGGATAATTTTCTTGTTCCAGGTAAGTGATCTTCGCCCCGCCCAGGCGCAGCGCATCCACCAGATGACCAATCGGGCGTTCTTTCATACGCGGCTCACCGGTCAGCACAATATCATTGCTACCCAGACAAAGAGCTGCCGCCAGCGGACGCATTGCCGTTCCGGCGTTACCGAGGAACAACTCCAGGGCACCTTCTGCGTGTAATGGACCGCCGTTACCGATAATTTCGCAACGCGTACGATCGGCTGAAAGCGTATAGCTTACCCCTAACGCTGTTAATGCATTCAGCATATGGCGCACGTCATCGCTATCCAGCAGATTGGTTAATACTGTTTTGCCGTGTGCTAATGCCGCCAGCAATAAAGCGCGGTTAGAAACGCTCTTGGAACCGGGCAGATTAATAGTGCCATCGACACGAGCGATGGGTTGTAACGTCAGGGATTCCATGAACTCAACTCTCTACAACAGAAATAAAAACCCCACAGGCTGGCTGTGGGGATTAAGCAAAATTTCGGCATTAACCGTGACGGCGTTCGAACTCAACCATGAAGTCTGTCAGCGCTTTAACGCCTTCCAGCGGCATGGCGTTATAAATAGAAGCGCGCATTCCGCCGACCACACGGTGACCTTTCAGTGCATGAAGGCCAGCAGCAAAAGACTCTTCAAGGAACAATTTGTCAAGCGCACTGTCCGCCAACTGGAACGGCACGTTCATCCGCGAACGGTTAGCTTTCGCCACGTCATTGCGGTAGAAATCGCTGTTATCAATCACCCCATATAGCAGTTCTGCTTTTTGCTGATTGATTTTATCCATTTCAGCTACACCGCCGTTCGCTTTCAGCCATTTAAAGACCAGACCAGATAGATACCAGGCAAATGTCGGCGGCGTGTTAAACATGGAGCCGTTATCGTTGAGGATGGAATAATCCAGAATCGACGGACACGCGATATTCGCTTTGCCCAGCAAATCTTCACGAACGATGACGATTGTCAGGCCAGCCGGGCCGATATTTTTCTGCGCGCCAGCGTAAATTACACCATAACGGCTGACGTCAATCGGACGGGAAAGAATGGTTGAAGAGAAGTCAGCGGCGACCACCACATCTGCGCCGAAGTCTGGCGTTTCGTCGATGGCGATACCATCGATGGTTTCATTCGGGCAATAATGCATATAAGCAGCATTATCAGAGAGTTGCCATTCACGCATTGGCTTAACCGCGCGCAGACCATCAACAGTCACTTTGGCGTCAAAGACATTAGGCGTGCAGTATTTTTTCGCTTCTTTAATGGCACTTGCCGCCCAGTAACCGGCATCAACATAATCTGCGGTGGTTTTATCACCGAGAATATTCAGCGGTACCGCAGCAAACTGACCGCGACCACCGCCATGGCAGAATAATACCTTGTAGTTGGAGGGGACATTAAGAAGATCGCGAAAATCCTTCTCGGCTTCCTCTGCAACCTGAATGAACTCTTTGCCACGGTGACTCACTTCCATCACCGACGTACCAAGACCGTTCCAGTCGCGCAGTTCCTGTTGAGCCTGTTTAAGCACCTCTGCCGGTAGCATTGCCGGACCAGAACTAAAATTGAAGATTTGAGCCATTTCCCCTCACCACGTTGCGTTGCTATTAACCCGCGGTCAATCGATTGCGACCACAGGTAATACATTATTCCTGTGGCTATCGGTTTTATCATTCAGTGACACACATCGCAATGAGTAAAACCGTTGAGGGCAAAAATGTGGCTTGCATCACACAAAAGAATCTCTCGGATTATTAGCAAAAAGCCGATGTTTTTACTGTCAGGTCACCCGTTTTGCCCGACTTGCCTTCGTCCATTCTGGATTTGCACAGCGCGGACATAATTGTTTTTCCCCCGCTTTCATATGAATGATTTCACTACAACGAATACAGGCATAGTCCGCCGACTCCGGCACCACTTTGTAACGCTGCGTACAATCACTGGGTAAAATAAGTAAACCCGGTTTCACCTTGTCATCTTCAAAGAAATAGACACTGATTTGCCCGTTGGTTTCGAGAATCGCCAGACGTACCTGCCCCAGCTGCTCCACGCCACGCAATCGTAGCTCCATAAAGAACTCAAATTCCGTCATGTTGGAGTTATTGAGTTTCGACCAGGCCAGCTCGCCATCTTCAATAATGACAACTGGCTTGCCTTCCAGAAGATCTTCCAGTTTTTCACTGTGCGCCATCAACCACATTACCAGGCGGTATAACAACGCCAGAGTAATAAAGACGATAAGTACCGGGACCATCGGCACATCATCATAAAACGCCACATCTCCCGCCGCTGATCCCAGCGTCAGAATGATTAAAACTTCAAACAGCGACATCTGCCGCACACCGCGTCTTCCGGTCATTTTGAGGAACAAAAAGACCAGTACAAAGGTATAAAGACTACGTAGTGCAACTTCGCCAAGGAAATCAAAAGGCACTTTATCAAATGCCATACGGTGGAGATCGAACGCCTTCATTTTTATGCTCTTAACGTGGTTTATCCGCTAAAAGCATAGTCAACAGTTCATCGGCATGGCGGCGGTGATAGCGCCTTTGAGATAAAACCCGTATTATTGCGCGCTTTCCGTACGACTAAAGTGATTTTCATGACGCAAACATTTATCCCCGGCAAAGATGCCGCTCTGGAAGATTCCATCGCTCGCTTCCAGCAAAAACTTTCAGACCTCGGCTTTCAGATTGAAGAGGCCTCCTGGCTGAATCCCGTGCCTAACGTCTGGTCTGTACATATTCGCGACAAAGAGTGCGCACTGTGTTTTACCAACGGTAAAGGCGCAACCAAGAAAGCGGCGCTGGCTTCTGCACTCGGTGAATATTTCGAGCGTCTCTCAACCAACTACTTTTTTGCGGACTTCTGGCTGGGCGAAACCATCGCCAACGGTCCGTTCGTGCATTATCCCAACGAAAAATGGTTCCCACTGACCGAAAATGACGATGTGCCAGAAGGGCTGCTCGATGACCGTCTGCGCGCGTTTTATGATCCGGAGAATGAACTGACCGGCAGCATGCTGATTGACCTACAATCCGGTAACGAAGATCGTGGTATTTGCGGCCTGCCGTTTACGCGTCAGTCCGACAATCAGACCGTTTATATTCCGATGAATATCATTGGTAACCTGTACGTCTCCAACGGTATGTCCGCAGGTAATACCCGCAACGAAGCACGCGTTCAGGGATTGTCTGAAGTTTTCGAACGCTACGTGAAAAACCGCATTATTGCTGAAAGCATCAGCCTGCCAGAGATCCCGGCAGACGTGCTGGCGCGTTACCCAGCAGTAGTTGAAGCCATCGAAACGCTGGAAGCGGAGGGTTTCCCAATCTTCGCTTATGACGGTTCGCTTGGCGGCCAGTATCCGGTGATTTGCGTGGTACTGTTCAATCCTGCTAACGGTACCTGCTTTGCCTCTTTCGGTGCGCATCCTGATTTTGGCGTAGCACTGGAACGTACCGTGACCGAGCTGCTGCAAGGTCGTGGCCTGAAAGATTTGGATGTGTTTACTCCGCCAACCTTCGATGATGAAGAAGTCGCTGAACATACCAACCTCGAAACGCACTTTATCGATTCCAGCGGTTTAATCTCCTGGGACCTGTTCAAGCAGGATGCCGATTATCCGTTTGTGGACTGGAATTTCTCCGGCACCACGGAAGAAGAGTTCGCCACACTGATGGCTATCTTCAACAAAGAAGATAAAGAAGTTTATATTGCCGATTACGAGCATCTGGGCGTTTATGCTTGCCGTATTATCGTGCCTGGCATGTCCGATATTTATCCGGCTGAAGATCTGTGGCTCGCGAATAACAGTATGGGCAGCCATTTACGTGAAACGATTCTTTCGCTACCAGGCAGCGAGTGGGAAAAAGAAGATTACCTGAACCTCATCGAGCAACTGGATGAAGAAGGTTTTGATGACTTTACCCGCGTGCGTGAGCTGTTGGGTCTGGCGACCGGGTCGGATAACGGTTGGTACACCCTGCGTATCGGTGAATTAAAAGCCATGCTGGCGCTGGCTGGTGGCGATCTGGAACAGGCTCTGGTCTGGACCGAATGGACGATGGAGTTTAACTCATCAGTATTTAGTCCGGAACGCGCCAACTATTATCGCTGCCTGCAAACGTTGTTATTACTGGCACAGGAAGAAGATCGCCAGCCGCTGCAATATCTGAATGCGTTTGTTCGCATGTACGGCGCAGATGCCGTAGAAGCCGCCAGTGCGGCAATGAGCGGCGAAGCGGCGTTTTACGGCCTGCAACCGGTAGATAGCGATCTGCACGCGTTTGCTGCACATCAGTCGTTGTTGAAGGCCTACGAAAAGCTGCAGCGCGCCAAAGCAGCATTCTGGGCAAAATAAAATCAAATAGCCTACGCAATGTAGGCTTAATGATTAGTCTGAGTTATATTACGGGGCGTTTTTTTAATGCCCCGCTTTACATATATTTGCATTAATAAAATAATTGTAATTATAAGGTTAAATATCGGTAATTTGTATTTAATAAATACGATCGATATTGTTACTTTATTCGCCTGATGCTCCCTTTTAATTAACTGTTTTAGCGGAGGATGCGGAAAAAATTCAACTCATTTGTTAATTTTTAAAATTTATTTTTATTTGGATAATCAAATATTTACTCCGTATTTGCATAAAAACCATGCGAGTTACGGGCCTATAAGCCAGGCGAGATATGATCTATATCAATTTTTCATCTATAATGCTTTGTTAGTATCTCGTCGCCGACTTAATAAAGAGAGAGTTAGTGTGAAAGCTGACAACCCTTTTGATCTTTTACTTCCTGCTGCAATGGCCAAAGTGGCCGAAGAGGCGGGTGTCTATAAAGCAACGAAACATCCGCTTAAGACTTTCTATCTGGCGATTACCGCCGGTGTTTTCATCTCAATCGCATTCGTCTTCTATATCACAGCAACCACTGGCACAGGCACAATGCCCTTCGGCATGGCAAAACTGGTTGGCGGCATTTGCTTCTCTCTGGGGCTGATTCTTTGTGTTGTCTGCGGAGCCGATCTCTTTACTTCCACCGTGTTGATTGTTGTTGCTAAGGCGAGTGGGCGCATCACCTGGGGTCAGTTGGCGAAAAACTGGCTAAATGTCTATTTTGGCAACCTGGTCGGCGCACTGCTGTTTGTACTTTTAATGTGGCTTTCCGGCGAGTATATGACCGCAAATGGTCAATGGGGACTAAACGTCCTACAAACCGCCGACCACAAAGTGCACCATACTTTTATTGAGGCCGTCTGTCTTGGTATCCTGGCAAACCTGATGGTATGTCTGGCAGTATGGATGAGTTATTCTGGCCGCAGCCTGATGGACAAAGCGTTCATTATGGTGCTGCCGGTCGCGATGTTTGTTGCCAGCGGTTTTGAGCACAGTATCGCAAACATGTTTATGATCCCGATGGGTATTGTAATCCGCGACTTCGCATCCCCGGAATTTTGGACCGCAGTCGGTTCTGCACCGGAAAATTTTTCTCACCTGACCGTGATGAATTTCATCACTGATAACCTGATTCCGGTTACGATCGGCAACATTATCGGTGGTGGTTTGTTGGTTGGGTTGACATACTGGGTCATTTACCTGCGTGAAAACGACCACCATTAATGGTTGTCGAAGTACGCAGTAAATAAAAAATCCACTTAAGAAGGTAGGTGTTACATGTCCGAGCTTAATGAAAAGTTAGCCACAGCCTGGGAAGGTTTTACCAAAGGTGACTGGCAGAATGAAGTAAACGTCCGTGACTTCATTCAGAAAAACTACACTCCGTACGAGGGTGACGAGTCCTTCCTGGCTGGCGCTACTGAAGCGACCACCACCCTGTGGGACAAAGTAATGGAAGGCGTTAAACTGGAAAACCGCACTCACGCGCCAGTTGACTTTGACACCGCTGTTGCTTCCACCATCACCTCTCACGACGCTGGCTACATCAACAAGCAGCTTGAGAAAATCGTTGGTCTGCAGACTGAAGCTCCGCTGAAACGTGCTCTTATCCCGTTCGGTGGTATCAAAATGATCGAAGGTTCCTGCAAAGCGTACAACCGCGAACTGGATCCGATGATCAAAAAAATCTTCACTGAATACCGTAAAACTCACAACCAGGGCGTGTTCGACGTTTACACTCCGGACATCCTGCGTTGCCGTAAATCTGGTGTTCTGACCGGTCTGCCAGATGCATATGGCCGTGGCCGTATCATCGGTGACTACCGTCGCGTTGCGCTGTACGGTATCGACTACCTGATGAAAGACAAACTGGCACAGTTCACTTCTCTGCAGGCTGATCTGGAAAACGGCGTAAACCTGGAACAGACTATCCGTCTGCGCGAAGAAATCGCTGAACAGCACCGCGCTCTGGGTCAGATGAAAGAAATGGCTGCGAAATACGGCTACGACATCTCTGGTCCGGCTACCAACGCTCAGGAAGCTATCCAGTGGACTTACTTCGGCTACCTGGCTGCTGTTAAGTCTCAGAACGGTGCTGCAATGTCCTTCGGTCGTACCTCCACCTTCCTGGATGTGTACATCGAACGTGACCTGAAAGCTGGCAAGATCACCGAACAAGAAGCGCAGGAAATGGTTGACCACCTGGTCATGAAACTGCGTATGGTTCGCTTCCTGCGTACTCCGGAATACGATGAACTGTTCTCTGGCGACCCGATCTGGGCAACCGAATCTATCGGTGGTATGGGCCTCGACGGTCGTACCCTGGTTACCAAAAACAGCTTCCGTTTCCTGAACACCCTGTACACCATGGGTCCGTCTCCGGAACCGAACATGACCATTCTGTGGTCTGAAAAACTGCCGCTGAACTTCAAGAAATTCGCCGCTAAAGTGTCCATCGACACCTCTTCTCTGCAGTATGAGAACGATGACCTGATGCGTCCGGACTTCAACAACGATGACTACGCTATTGCTTGCTGCGTAAGCCCGATGATCGTTGGTAAACAAATGCAGTTCTTCGGTGCGCGTGCAAACCTGGCGAAAACCATGCTGTACGCAATCAACGGCGGCGTTGACGAAAAACTGAAAATGCAGGTTGGTCCGAAGTCTGAACCGATCAAAGGCGATGTCCTGAACTATGATGAAGTGATGGAGCGCATGGATCACTTCATGGACTGGCTGGCTAAACAGTACATCACTGCACTGAACATCATCCACTACATGCACGACAAGTACAGCTACGAAGCCTCTCTGATGGCGCTGCACGACCGTGACGTTATCCGCACCATGGCGTGTGGTATCGCTGGTCTGTCCGTTGCTGCTGACTCCCTGTCTGCAATCAAATATGCGAAAGTTAAACCGATTCGTGACGAAGACGGTCTGGCTATCGACTTCGAAATCGAAGGCGAATACCCGCAGTTTGGTAACAATGATCCGCGTGTAGATGACCTGGCTGTTGACCTGGTAGAACGTTTCATGAAGAAAATTCAGAAACTGCACACCTACCGTGACGCTATCCCGACTCAGTCTGTTCTGACCATCACTTCTAACGTTGTGTATGGTAAGAAAACGGGTAACACCCCAGACGGTCGTCGTGCTGGCGCGCCGTTCGGACCGGGTGCTAACCCGATGCACGGTCGTGACCAGAAAGGTGCAGTAGCCTCTCTGACTTCCGTTGCTAAACTGCCGTTTGCTTACGCTAAAGATGGTATCTCCTACACCTTCTCTATCGTTCCGAACGCACTGGGTAAAGACGACGAAGTTCGTAAGACCAACCTGGCTGGTCTGATGGATGGTTACTTCCACCACGAAGCATCCATCGAAGGTGGTCAGCACCTGAACGTTAACGTGATGAACCGTGAAATGCTGCTCGACGCGATGGAAAACCCGGAAAAATATCCGCAGCTGACCATCCGTGTATCTGGCTACGCAGTACGTTTCAACTCGCTGACTAAAGAACAGCAGCAGGACGTTATTACTCGTACCTTCACTCAATCTATGTAATTAGATTTGACTGAAATCGTACAGTAAAAAGCGTACAATAAAGGCTCCACGAAAGTGGGGCCTTTTTTAGCGCGAGAGCCTTTTTTGTCAGCTATCTATACTTTAAGGTGACTGCCAAAACAGACTCGACGTAGCCTTCGAGCTGCGCACCAACACGGCCTCAGATGGGCCACATCTGGAGAAACACCGCAATGTCAGTTATTGGTCGCATTCACTCCTTTGAATCCTGTGGAACCGTAGACGGCCCAGGTATTCGCTTTATCACCTTTTTCCAGGGCTGCCTGATGCGCTGCCTGTATTGTCATAACCGCGACACCTGGGACACGCATGGCGGTAAAGAAGTTACCGTTGAAGATTTGATGAAGGAAGTGGTGACCTATCGCCACTTTATGAACGCTTCCGGCGGCGGCGTTACCGCATCCGGCGGTGAAGCAATCCTGCAAGCTGAGTTTGTTCGTGACTGGTTCCGCGCCTGCAAAAAAGAAGGCATTCATACCTGTCTGGACACCAACGGTTTTGTTCGTCGTTACGATCCGGTGATTGATGAACTGCTGGAAGTAACCGAC
Source organism: Escherichia sp. XD33 (assembly GCF_019375075.1). Lineage (NCBI taxonomy): Bacteria > Pseudomonadati > Pseudomonadota > Gammaproteobacteria > Enterobacterales > Enterobacteriaceae > Escherichia > Escherichia sp. XD33. Next base: position 28,699 of record NZ_JAENDM010000009.1, on the reverse strand, counting down.
CTGGTAATGCTCGATCTCAAACAGATGAACGACGAGATCCACCAAAATCTGGTTGGAGTTTCCAACCACCGCACGCTGGAGTTCGCTAAATATCTGGCGAACAAAAATGTGAAGGTGTGGATCCGCTACGTTGTTGTCCCAGGCTGGTCTGACGATGACGATTCAGCGCATCGCCTCGGTGAATTTACCCGTGATATGGGCAACGTTGAGAAAATCGAGCTTCTCCCCTACCACGAGCTGGGCAAACACAAATGGGTGGCAATGGGTGAAGAGTACAAACTCGACGGTGTTAAACCACCGAAGAAAGAGACCATGGAACGCGTGAAAGGCATTCTTGAGCAGTACGGTCATAAGGTAATGTTCTAATTTCCCCGTAAAGCGGCAACTTTATTGAGTTGCCGCTTTTTTATTCCGCGCTTCATTCTGCTACAGCGTTTTTAACACATCTTATAGTGCATCTACCATATCCCGTACCTGAGATAATAACGACTGATAATAGCTCGCGTGAAGTTCTTCCCCATCGAATACCACTGTATTACACAAGAAAGTGACATCGGCATCTTCAATACCAAGATAACTGCACATATTTTTTAAATAATCGCTTATATTTTTTTCCCAGCCCATCTGGACAAATGATTCTTTGTCTCCTCCAACCAGCGCCACCCAACGAACTTTATTGAATGGTAATTTGTGCCCATCTCCATAAGCCAGCCCATTATTCCATACTCTGTCAATATATCCTTTTAGCATTGCCGGGAAGCTGTACCACCAGAGAGGAAAAACCACCACTAACGTGTCATGTTCAAGCAGCTCTGAATAAAGCTGATGAACCTCTGGAGAATAACGTTTATCCATATTCTTCCAGTCTGGTTCATCTTCCGGCGTCATCACTGGGTTGAAATTACGCCGATATAAATCGAGTTCCGTCACCTGTATTTTCCGCTCCATTGCCCGCTGATGGATCGCATCAGCAATATGTGCGGTCAATGAATCATGACGAGGATGGGCCCATACCAAATAAATACGTTCAGACTGCATAATTTTACCTCCACGTTAAGTTCTGGAGCGCACTTTACGCAGGCGGCATAATCCTGTAAACGTGATGATTCAGGATGAGTTAATGAAGGATTTTCACTAATGCGGATGAATATGTCTGACTTTGCCACTTTCTTTGCCGTGGCCCGTAATCAAAGCTTTCGTGCAGCGGGCGATGAGTTAGGCTTATCCTCGTCCGCCATTAGCCATAGTATTAAAACACTGGAACAACGTCTTAAAATTCGCTTATTCAATCGGACAACCCGAAGCGTATCGTTAACGGAAGCGGGTTCTAATCTCTATGAACGATTGCGCCCAGCTTTCGACGAAATTCAGATCATGTTAGATGAGATGAATGATTTTCGTCTGACACCGACAGGAACGCTCAAAATCAATGCCGCCCGGGTAGCTGCACGTATATTTTTAATGTCTTTACTGGTTGGTTTCACACGTGAATATCCTGATATTAAAGTCGAGCTCACAACTGACGACTCTCTTGTCGATATCGTCCAACAGGGCTTTGACGCTGGCGTTCGACTTAGTTGCATCGTCGAAAAAGATATGATCAGCGTGGCGATCGGCCCGCCAGTGAAATTATGTGTAGCAGCAACGCCAGAGTACTTTGCAAGATATGGCAAACCCCGCCATCCTCATGATCTGCTTAATCATCAATGTGTTGTTTTTCGTTATCCCAGCGGCAAACCTTTCCACTGGCAATTTGCAAAGGAGCTGGAAATTGCTGTCGCAGGAAATATCATTCTGGATGATGTTGATGCTGAACTGGAGGCCGTTTTGATGGGTGCTGGTATCGGGTATCTGCTCTATGAACAGATCAAGGAGTACCTTGATACTGGTCGTTTAGAATGTGTACTGGAAGACTGGAGCACAGAGCGTCCAGGCTTCCAGATCTATTATCCAAACCGCCAGTATATGTCCTGCGGCTTGCGCGCATTTCTCGATTATGTAAAAACGGGTCAGATCTACCAGAGTCAGCGTCACCGACCACAATAATTATTTACTATTCGCTTTACGCGCCAGCAGCGGGAATATCAGTCCTAATCCTACCAGCACAAACGGCGTTGCAACATTCAGCGCCAACTGGAAGGTCCACTCTGCAGTGAAGGCTTCCATTTTCGGGAAGATCCCCGTCAAACAGGCAAAGGCGGTAAAGGCAAAACACCAAATCCCGACGGTCATTGCCAGAGGCTTATTACGAATAAAGACATATTCTGGTTTATATTTCTGCGCCAAGCGAACGACTGCAATAAATGCAACAAATACCCATAAATAACGCAGCGGCATCACTACCGAATTAAGGTTCAACAGCCATTTATAGAGATTGTTCATATCACCAATGCCGAGAGTCGGCAGCATAATCAGAATCGCCACCAGTACCAGGGTCAGAAAATAGCCATTAACGGGCGTACCAGAAGCGTTGGTACGACATAAACTGGCTGGAATATATTTGCTGTCAGCATCACCTAATAGCACTTTAAGCGGGGCATCAATCGAGAATACCAGCGCCGCTACTTGTCCCAGGGTATTCGCAATGGCGTAAATCACCATTAAAGTATTACCCATGTTGTAATACTCGCCCAGCTTCTGAAAGGCGTAATACTGACCGTTGGTCATTAAGTCATCCGGGATATTACGCGAATCAAACATCATCCCCATCGCCAGCGAGCCCAGAATGGCACAAACCGCAACCATCACCGCCAGGCATAACATCCCTTTTGGAAATTCTTTTCCTGGGTTGCGCGTTTGATTAACGTAAGGAGAAATCTTCTCTGCTCCGCCAACCGCGAAAACCAGCATTGAAATAGTGGTAATGTAGGTAAAGTCGATATGAGGAATGAACGTTTCCCAGGTAATGTTTGTGGTCGCAATATGCACTTCAGTAATTGCAGGCGCGGTTACCGCCATCGCCACATACAGGAGCGACATAACAAACATAGCAATCCCTGCCACAGAACCGACGATTTTCAGCGATTTCATACCGCGTGAAGCAACCCACATAAAGAAGATAAACAGCACCAGCGTTAACCCCTGTAACGCTACGACTGAATATTCTTTGATTAGCGAACCGTCGCCTTTCATCGCCCAACCGAGCGCAATCAGAATTGCCTGGGGTTTTTGTGCCAGATAGGGAATATGCACCACCCAGTAGGTCCACGCGGCGAGATAAGCCAGTCCGGGTCCCATCGTGTGTTTAATCCAGGTACTGACCCCGCCCTTCCCATCTTTGAAGGTCGAGCCTAACTGACCAACAATTAGCGCATAAGGTGTGAAATAGAGTGCAAAGATAAACACCCATGAAAAAACAACCACCAGCCCCTGGTTGGCATAGTTATTAACAACGTTGCCAAAACCCCAGACAGTGATAAAAGACATCAGCGCAATGTTGTACCATCGCAACTGTTTTTCCTGAACATTCCCAGCCATAGACAAATCCTTCGCCAAAATTAAAGGGGCATCTGTAAAACGAGGGATTATGCGCGGCAAATAAGAAGTGCGGAAATAGCGAAATGCAAAATTATAACCTGCTGCACATTTTATTTTTAAACGAATAAAATTTGGAATAAAGCAAGTCAGATAGAAGAAACAAAAAAGCAGAGTGTGAAACAGTAAGTTCACACTCTGCTTGAATTCATTTACACGTGAGCAACGGGTTTCGGCGTATGACCGGCGTTGCGCAGCAGCATCAGCAAATAGATAAACGATACGCTGGCGATCATGATAAACAATAAATTATCGGAGAAATTCTGCATTAGCATAGCGGTAAATGACGGGCCAAGCAGACTTCCCACAGTATAGCTCAACAGTAAGGCCTGGTTCATCGCCACCAGTTGATGATGTTCAACTTTCTCGCAAGCCCATGCCATCGCCACCGGATATAGCGTAAAGCCAGCGGCACCGAGGATGAATAACGCTGGGGCCATCGCCGCCTGGCTAAGCATCGCGATACTGCCGAGAATGACGACAAAGACCTGAACACGCAACACCAGCAGTCGACCAAACTTATCCGCCAGACGTCCAATCGGCCATTGTCCAAGGATACCCGCACTGACCAGTACCGCCATCCAGAAACCAATGCTGGCATTGCTCACCCCTTTGTGATTGAGGTACAGCGGCATCAGGCCATATAGAGATCCCAGAACGATTCCTGAGATAATGCAGCCATTCACGCCAAGCCGCGCCTGACGGAGTTTTAGCATTGACGTAATTGACGTCGAATCATGGTTTTCAGCCTGCTGATTCAGCACACGCGTAAACAACAGCGGTAAGATCCCTGCCAACGTCAAACCTGTAACCCACGGCAATACGGACATCAGCTCGGTTGAAACTTTGCTGACCAGTAACTGGCCTAAAAACGTTCCCACGTAATAAACCATCATATACGCAGCAAGCAAACGCCCACGGTTACGTGACGTCCCACTGCACATCAGCGCGCTCTCAACAACCACCCAAATCATGGCACAGCCGACGCCCGCGACAAAACGCCAAGCCAACCAGCTCCAGAATCCAATCATCAGGCCAAGGCCGGCACAGCCAGCGGCAAAAATGAAGGAGGCCAGATAATAGCTGCGGTTAAAGCCAATGCGCTTAATGACATACCCTGTCAGCAATGTACCGACAAGGTTGCCGGTAAAATAGGATGAGCTGACAACGCCTACCTGCCATGTGGACATGTGTTCCTGGGCGAGCCAAAGCGGCACGAGTGTATTTAACACCGCAATCGCCAGAGTCAACAAAAGCAGGCCAGACAGCAAAAGCATGACAGGCCGGGTATACGTGGACATGAATTAAAACCGTGAGGAAGTTCAAATTTCATGCGCATCATGCCACCGCCAAAAACATTGTCAATGGGTGAAAATACGCGATATCCCAGCGGCGGTATTATCGATTTATATTACTCATTCATAACGCTAATGCTGAAGAGATGATTAGTCTCATCTGATTGTTTTTATTGAACTAACACAAATTTCATACGCTTCGTTCAGTCGAAAAATTTCATGGTCACAGCAAACTCATATTTCCCGTCTATGCTTTCAGAGCAATGCATCGCGTCTGATCGATTTCAGACGTACCACTGACTCTCGAAAGGAGAAGAGGATGACCAAACCGTATGTTCGTCTTGATAAAAATGATGCTGCCGTTTTGCTTGTTGATCACCAGGCTGGTTTACTTTCCCTTGTACGGGATATCGAACCCGATAAGTTTAAAAATAACGTGCTGGCGCTGGGTGACCTGGCTAAGTATTTCAACTTACCAACTATTCTTACCACCAGTTTTGAAACCGGTCCTAACGGCCCATTAGTTCCAGAACTGAAAGCACAATTCCCCGATACACCTTACATTGCTCGCCCGGGAAATATTAACGCCTGGGATAACGAAGATTTTGTAAAAGCTGTCAAAGCGACAGGTAAAAAACAGTTAATTATTGCCGGTGTGGTAACCGAAGTTTGCGTGGCATTCCCGGCGCTTTCAGCCATTGAAGAAGGGTTTGACGTCTTTGTCGTGACTGACGCGTCAGGGACCTTTAATGAAATTACCCGGCATTCGGCATGGGATCGCTTGTCGCAAGCTGGTGCGCAATTGATGACATGGTTCGGCGTGGCGTGCGAGCTGCATCGCGACTAGCGTAATGATATTGAAGGACTGGCGACGTTGTTCTCTAACCACATTCCTGATTATCGTAATTTGATGACCAGTTATGACACGTTAACGAAGCAGAAATAAAAGAGAACCGGGGCCGAAACCCCGGTTGTTATGATTAGCTTGCGACGGCCATCCCCACGGTCATATGCAAACCATAGAATACGCCGCGACCGATTAATTCCCCTGCCAGAAGCAGAATGAATGATACAGAAAGTAGCGGAACCGCAGGCTGATAACCTTTTAGCTGTGGTGCAATCCACAAGCACAGGGCAACGGCCAAAAGCACGATCCGCCAGGACATCAGCGCACCATAGTCCGGCACCAGCGCTGCGGCCTGCTGCACAGAACTATGAATAGTCGCCAGCTCTGCGCCCTGCATCACTGACACCACGCCACTCACTACCAGTGCCAGTACAGAAATTGCTGGCAGCAGACGCATCGCCCAGCCATCGACGCCAGCCAGACTCAACAACAGGTAACCCAGTAACGGGCCGCCCATAAACATCGTCAGGAAGAAGCCCATCGGCGTCCAGATGCTGTACCAGGTCGGAACGGTATCAATGCTGTTATACACACGCATCATCATCCAGACAAAGATGACGCCAAGAACCATCGTCACTATCAGCCACAGCGTACGCAATGCCGGTGACAGCTTTTTCAGCATTGCCAGCAACCAGCCGATGCCGCCTACGGCAAAAAAGATCGAACCGCTGGCGATTTCGTTACTGAGTGCTGAAGCCCCTACCCGGTTGAGCGAGTTAAAAGCGCGCATTGGTGAACCAAGATGGAGCATAGAGGCGATAAAGCCAATGCCCATCAGCACCCATAAACCAAACATGCAGGCGATAACACGCTGCTGGGCTTCTGCTCGCAGGTCGCCTTTGAGCAGCGCCAAAGCCAGAACGATAAAACCACCTGCTACACATTGCCCGAAGACCGTGAAGATCATCAGCGGCCATTCATGCCATCCACTTCCCATCTCACACCTCCTTCGGGTTTGCCAGATAGCCAGTGGTATCCCCGGTCGGGCGGCTATTGGCATTGGGTTTGATCACAATATTCGGTTTGGTAAAGTGAGCTCGCGGCAACGGCGCAACGGCCGCCAGATCGCCATGTTTTTTACGCAGCTCGTCGATAGGGCCGAAATCCAGCGCCCGCAGCGGACAAGATTCAACACAGATCGGCTTTTTACCCTCCGCAACACGGTCATAACAACCATCGCATTTGGTCATATGGCCTTTCGTTTCGTTATATTGCGGTGCGCCATACGGGCAAGCCATATGGCAGTAGCGGCAGCCAATGCACACATCTTCATCGACCACAACAAAACCATCTTCACGTTTATGCATCGCACCGCTCGGGCAGACTTTAGTACAAGCCGGATCTTCGCAGTGGTTACATGAAATCGACAGATAGTAGGCAAACACGTTCTGGTGCCAGACACCGTTATCTTCCTGCCAGTCGCCGCCAGCATATTCATAAATGCGGCGGAAGCTGACTTCTGGCGTCAAATCTTTGTAGTCTTTACAGGCCAGCTCGCAGGTTTTGCAACCGGTGCAACGGCTGGAATCAATAAAAAATCCATACTGGGTTGTCATCGGTTACTCCTTACACCTTTTCAACCTGAACAAGGTTTGTATGTGACGGATTCCCCTTAGCGAGAGGAGACGGACGTTGAGTGGTCAGTACGTTGATACAACCGCCCTTATCGACACGTTTTGTATCCGGGTCATACCAGGCACCTTCACCCAGTGCGACCACACCCGGCATCATTCGTGGCGTCACTTTCGCCTCAATATGAACCTCACCACGATCGTTAAAGATCCTGACTTTATCGCCGTTGTTGATACCGCGTTTTTGCGCATCAAGCGGGTTGATCCACATTTCCTGACGGCAAGCCGCTTTCAGCACATCAACGTTGCCGTAAGTTGAGTGAACGCGAGATTTATAGTGGAAACCTGTAAGCTGCAGCGGATACTGTTTGTTCAGCGGATCCTGATAACTTTCAAAGCCCGGCGTGTAGATCGGCAGTGGATCGATCACATCGCCTTCAGGCAATTCCCAGGTAGCGGCAATGTCAGCCAGCGCCTGCGAATAAATCTCAATTTTGCCCGATGGCGTAGTCAGTGGGTTTGCCTGCGGATCTTCACGGAAGGCTTTATAAGCAACGTGATGCCCTTGTGGGTCGCGCTTTTTAAAGATCCCCTGCTTGCGGAACTCTTCAAACGTTGGCAGTTCAGGAATCGCTTCCCGCGACTGGGCATACAGATGCCGCATCCACTCTTCCTGGGTACGGCCTTCAGTAAACTGTTGCTCAACGCCAAGACGTTTTGCCAGTTCGCTGGTCATTTCATAGATGGTCTTACATTCAAAGCGCGGTTTAATCACCTGATCGTTGAAAATCACGTAAGACATATTCCCGCAGGATGCATCCAGCGCAAAGTCCATCTGTTCGGAAGCGGTGCAGTCAGGCAGCAGGATGTCAGCATATTTCGCCGATGAGGTCATGTGGCAGTCGATAACCACAATCAGCTCGCACTTCTTATCATCCTGAAGGATTTCATGGGTACGGTTGATTTCAGAATGCTGGTTAATCAGGCAGTTACCGGCATAGTTCCAGATCATTTTGATCGGCACATCCAGCTTATCTTTCCCGCGTACACCATCACGCAGCGCCGTCATTTCCGGGCCACGTTCAATGGCATCGGTCCACATAAACATAGAAATGCTGGTCTGGATTGGGTTTTCCAAGGTCGGCATACGGACAAACGGTAAGCTGTATGAACCTTCACGCGCGCCGCTGTTCCCTCCATTAATACCAACGTTACCGGTCAGAATCGCCAGCATCGAGATAGCACGGGTTGCGATTTCACCGTTAGCGTGACGCTGCGGGCCCCATCCCTGGCTGATAAACGCCGGTTTGGTACTGCCGATTTCACGAGCCAGTTTGATGATTTTGTCTGCCGGAACACCGGTGATTTGCGAGGCCCATTCCGGTGTTTTAGCCACGCCATCTGGCCCTTCACCCAGAATATAAGCTTTATAGTGGCCATTTTTCGGCGCACTGGCTGGCAGGGTTTTCTCGTCATAGCCAACGCAATATTTATCGAGGAATGCCTGATCCACCAGGTTTTCAGTGATCATGACGTACGCCAGACCGTTAACCAGTGCGGCATCTGTTCCTGGACGAATAGGGATCCACTCATCTTCGCGCCCGGCACCGGTGTCGGTATAGCGCGGATCGATGATGATCATGCGAGCATTAGATTTCTGGCGTGCCTGTTCAAGATAGTAAGTCACCCCACCGCCACTCATTCGCGTTTCGCCAGGGTTATTACCAAACAGCACTACCAGCTTACTGTTTTCGATATCCGACGGGCTGTTGCCATCTGCCCAGCCGCCGTAGGTATAGTTCAAACCTTCCGCAATTTGCGCGGAGGAGTAGTCGCCGTAATGGTTCAGATAGCCGCCGCAGCAGTTCATCAGCCGCGCGACCAGGGTATTTCCCGGCGGCCAGGAGCGGGTCATGGTGCCGCCCAGCGTACCGGTGCCATAGTTCAGATAGATAGACTCGTTGCCGTACTCTTTGATCAGGCGCTGCATATTGGTCGCGATGATGTCGTAGGCTTCTTCCCAGCTAATGCGCTCGAATTTGCCTTCACCGCGCGCCCCGACTCGTTTCATCGGATATTTCAGGCGGTCCGGATTGTAGACACGGCGACGCATGGAACGCCCACGCAGGCAGGCGCGAACCTGGTGCAGGCCGTCGTAATTGTCATCGCCGGTATTGTCCGTTTCGACATATTTGATTTCACCGTCCACGACGTGCATACGTAGCGGGCAGCGACTACCACAGTTAACTGTACAGGCGCTCCAGATAACCTTTTCGTCTGATTTTGTTGGAATGGCGCTATCGACAGCGTGCGCAATCCGACTAAAAGGTAATGTTAATGCGCTGCTGGCCATTGCCAGGCCGCCGATCGCTGTCGTTTTTACCAAACCACGGCGACTCACCTCAGCAGCCAATACCGCATCAGGGATTTTCGTTTTCATAATGGCTCACTCAAGCTTGCTCACGATTGATTCCAGTAACAAACCGTATTGTGTAATTATTTCTATAGCAGTTCGCTATATAGGCTTGTATACATCGAATAATTTGAAAATCAAAGAGATAGGTAGATTTTCACTCGAAAGTAGTATTACGTGTAAGTGAGGAGTAATTATTGTTCGGTATCAAAGGGAGACAAAAAAAGCGCCCGCAGGCGCTTTTTAGATTCAGAAAAATTGGGTATTAGCCAATATATTCCAGTCCGTTCATATACGGACGCAGAACTTCTGGTACTTCAATACGACCATCAGCCTGCTGATAGTTTTCCATTACTGCAACCAGCGTACGACCAACAGCCAGACCAGAACCGTTCAGGGTATGAACCAGACGGGTTTTCTTGTCCGACTTGCTGCGGCAACGTGCCTGCATACGACGTGCCTGGAAATCCCAAACGTTGGAGCAGGAAGAGATCTCACGGTAGGTGTTCTGTGCCGGGATCCATACTTCCAGGTCGTAAGTTTTGCAAGCGCCAAAGCCCATGTCGCCAGTGCAAAGGATGATTTTACGGTACGGCAGGCCCAGCAACTGCAGGACTTTTTCTGCATGACCAGTCATCTCTTCCAGCGCCGCCATTGAGTCTTCTGGGCGCACGATCTGCACCATTTCAACTTTGTCGAACTGGTGCATACGGATCAGACCACGGGTGTCACGACCATATGAACCGGCTTCAGAACGGAAGCATGGGGTGTGGGCGGTCATCTTAATTGGCAGATCATCTTCATCGATGATTTCACCGCGCACCAGGTTAGTCAGCGGAACTTCTGCCGTTGGGATCAGCGCATAGTTACTGGTGTCTGCTTCTTCTTCCAGCGGACGAGTATGAAACAGATCGCCAGCAAATTTCGGCAGCTGACCCGTACCGTACAGCGTGTCCTGGTTAACCAGGTACGGAACATAGTTCTCACTGTAGCCATGCTGTTCGGTATGCAGATCCAGCATAAACTGCGACAGTGCGCGGTGCATGCGAGCAATCTGCCCTTTCATTACCACAAAGCGGGAACCAGTCAGCTTAACTGCAGCTGCAAAGTCGAGGCCAGAGTGCATTTCACCCAGCGTCACATGGTCACGAACTTCAAAGTCAAACTCACGCGGGGTGCCCCAGCGGCTGACTTCAACGTTGTCATTTTCGTCTTTACCTACCGGCACTTCATCTGCAGGCAAGTTAGGGATGGTTAGCGCGATATCGCGAATTTCAGCCTGTAAAGCATCCAGCTCGGCTTTTGCTGCATCCAGCTCTTCGCCCAGTTTGTTCACTTCCAGACGTAAAGGCTCGATATCTTCCCCGCGTGCTTTCGCCTGGCCAATGGATTTCGATCGGGAGTTACGCTCCGCTTGCAGGTTTTCCGTTTTGACCTGCAATACTTTACGACGCTCTTCAAGAGCGCCCAGCTTATCTACATCCAGCTTAAAGCCCCGGCGTGCCAGTTTTTCAGCGACTGCGTCTGGCTCATTACGCAGCAGATTGGGATCGAGCATGCTTATCCTGTGCTTATCGAATTAAATGGGAGATGTGGCCACAGCCTGCGACCACAGGGATACAGTAACAACATTACCGCAACGATAACATTAACGGTAGCGTTTTATGGGGCTATTTTGATCCTGTTCAGCCAGCCAGGCGAGCTTTTCGCCAATCTTGCCTTCAAGGCCCCTGTTTGTCGGGAAATAATAGCGTGTTTGTGCTATTTCCGGCGGGAAGTAAACCTCACCGGCAGCATAAGCGTTTGCTTCATCATGAGCGTAACGATATTCCTGCCCGTAGCCCATTTCCTTCATTAATTTCGTCGGCGCATTACGCAAATGAACCGGTACGTCATAATCCGGGCGTTCGCGAGCATCGGCCAGCGCGGCTTTAAACGCAGTGTAGACAGCGTTGCTTTTTGGCGCGCAGGCCAGGTAAACAATCGCCTGAGCAATGGCGCGTTCACCTTCCGCCGGGCCAACGCGAGTAAAGCAATCCCAGGCCGCAATTGCCACCTGCATCGCCCGTGGATCGGCATTACCGACGTCTTCAGACGCAATCGCCAGACAGCGACGCGCGACATATAACGGATCGCCACCAGCGGTAATAATTCGCGCATACCAGTACAGCGCCGCATCGGGTGCGCTACCACGTACCGACTTATGCAGTGCGGAAATCAGATCGTAAAAGCGATCGCCTTTGTTATCAAAGCGGGCGCTACGTTCACCGGCGATTTCGGTCAGTAATTCAGGCTTCAGGACCCGCTTACCGCTATCATCGACTTCGGCCATATCCGCCATCATTTCCAGCGTATTTAACGCCCGGCGCGCGTCGCCATTCACCAGTTCAGCAATGGCGCGTCGTGTTTCATCTGGCAGAACAATATCCTGACCACCATAGCCACGGGTTTTGTCTTCCATCGCCTGAGTTAGTACTTGCTCAATATCCTCTGTACTCAGGGATTTCAACAGATAGACACGGGCACGGGAAAGCAGTGCCGAATTAAGCTCAAACGACGGGTTTTCAGTGGTTGCGCCAATAAAAGTGATGGTGCCGTCTTCAATATGTGGCAGAAATGCATCCTGCTGGCTTTTGTTGAAACGGTGAACTTCGTCAACAAAAAGAATAGTGCGGCGACCTGCATTGCGGTTTTGCCGGGCGCGCTCGATCGCCTCGCGAATCTCTTTCACGCCAGAGGTGACGGCAGAAATACGTTCCACATCAGCGTTCGCATAGCGGGCAATCACTTCAGCGAGAGTTGTTTTGCCGGTACCCGGCGGCCCCCAGAGGATCATAGAATGTAAATGCCCGGCTTCGATAGCGCGCGGCAACGGCTTCCCCGCAGCCAGCAAATGTTGCTGGCCGATATACTGTGCTAAATTTTCTGGCCGCATACGCGCGGCCAGAGGTTGAAAAGTATTATCCGAAAAATCGAGCGACAGATTGCTCACTCAGGTGCCTCTACTTACGTTGATCATCTACCGTGACGCCTTGCGGCGGGGTGAAGGTAAATTTCGCTGCATCCACAGCCCCATTTTGCTGGGATTTCAGTTGATAACTGCTGCGCTGATCGTCCTGCTCCACCGCGCTAAACTGATGGATTGTGCCATCACGTCCCACGTTAATGGTGAACTGCTTCAGATTGCCATTGCTGGCTTTCGGCGTCAGGACAAAGTCATCGCCATTCTGTTTGATATTGTACTGCTGCCAGTCGCTGGACTGGTTGCGGGCAATCAGCATAAACGGCGTATTACCGGTGGCATCTTTCAGCCAGGTTGCCGTAGCTTGCTCAACGAACGGGTTATAGAACCACAGTGTTTTACCGTCAGAAACCAGAATGCTTTCATCAGGTTGTGTCATATGCCAGTTGAATAAGTTTGGACGTTTCACCCACAGATCGCCCTGACCTTCCTGCACCGCCGCGCCGCTACCGTCAGTCACTTTTTGTGTGAAGCTGGCGTGGAAGCTGCTGACTTTATCCAGGCGGCTTTTCAGATCGCTTGCGGCATCAGCCCAAACGCTGCTTGCTACTAAGCTTGAGAGTAATGCACAGGTGATGGCAATTTTTTTCATCATTATTCCTCAAATTACGTCACTCCCGATCGGGAGTTCCCTCTACTCTCTATTCCAGGCTAATAATCAGCTTGAGGAAAGAAGAAAATACTGAATTTTCAGTTGATAGAGTGCCGGATGCGACGCTACCGCGCCTTATCCGGCAATGCATTAATTAGTCAAACGGCGGTGGGGCCAGCACTTCACGATTACCGTTGTGCCCCTGTTCGCTGACAATCCCCTGCGCTTCCATCTGTTCGATAATACGCGCTGCACGGTTATAACCAATGCGGAACTGACGCTGTACGCCAGAAATTGACGCTTTGCGTTTTTCAGTGACAAACTGCACCGCCTGATCGAACAACGGATCCAGTTCTTCAGCGCCATCGAAACCACCCGCACCACCTTCGCTTTCGCTGTCGGAGGTGATGCCATCAACATACTGTGGGCGACCACGCGCTTTCCAGTCCTGCACCACGGCATGAACTTCCTGATCGCGAACAAAAGCACCATGGACACGTACCGGCAACGTGGAGTTCGGCCCAGAGTAGAGCATATCCCCCATACCCAGCAGTGATTCCGCGCCAGCCTGATCAAGAATGGTACGTGAGTCAATCTTACTGGATACGGTAAAGGCGATACGGGTCGGAATATTCGCTTTAATCAGACCAGTAATAACATCAACCGATGGACGCTGAGTTGCCAGTACGAGGTGGATACCCGCGGCACGGGCTTTTTGCGCCAGACGTGCTATCAGCTCTTCCACTTTTTTACCTACCGTCATCATCAGGTCGGCAAATTCGTCAACCAACACCACAATGTATGGTTCTTTTTTCAGCACCGGATGCTGGGCATCCATACTGTCACCCGGCTTCCAGTACGGGTCTGGAATCGGACGCATCATGCGATCGGCTTCAGCAATTTTTTCGTTATAACCCGCCAGATTACGCACACCCAGCGCAGACATCAGTTTATACCGACGCTCCATCTCGTTAACACACCAGCGCAGCGCGTTGGCGGCATCTTTCATATCAGTAACGACTTCCGTTAACAGGTGCGGAATGCCTTCATACACCGAAAGCTCCAGCATTTTCGGGTCGATCATGATGAAACGCACATCTTCTGGCTGTGCTTTATAAAGCATGCTCAGGATCATCGCGTTCACACCGACAGATTTACCGGAACCGGTAGTCCCCGCAACCAACAAGTGCGGCATTTTCGCCAGATCGGCAACCACCGGCTCACCGGCGATATCTTTACCCAGCACCACGGTTAATGGCGACGGATTATCGCGGAATTTGGCGTTATCCAAAACTTCGCGCAGATAAACGGTTTGTCGTTTTTTATTTGGTAACTCCAGACCTACATAGGGTTTGCCAGGAATAACTTCAACGACACGCACCGCCACCGTCGAAAGTGAACGGGCAAGGTCCCGTGACAAGTTAGAAATGCGCGCCGCTTTTACGCCAGGAGCCAGGTTAAGTTCAAAGCGAGTGATAACCGGCCCCGGAGAGTAATTGACGACATCGGCTTTAATACGGAAATCAGCCAGACGCGCTTCCACCAGACGAGCCATTTGTTCAAGCGCAAAGGTATCTACCGGCTCCACTTCGCTCGGCGGCGGTGTCAGCAAATCCAGAGAAGGCAGCGGCGTCGTCGGTTTATGCAACGGACGGCTGTCGCCATTACGCATCAACAGCGGATGAAGCAGGGTATCCTGCGGTTGTGGCGCAACTGGCTGTTGTGGCTGCTGATACTGCTGCTGCGGCGCAACCGGTTGTTGCGGCTGCTGATATTGCTGCTGTGGCGCAACCGGTTGTTGCGGCTGCTGATATTGTGGCTGCGGCGCAACCGGCTGTTGTGGCTGCTGATACTGCGGCTGCGGCGGAACTGGTTGTTGCGGCTGCTGATATTGCTGCTGCGGTGCAACCGGTTGTTGCGGCTGCTGTACAGGTTCAACAATTGGCGTAAACAACGGTTCGTGTGGACCATCATCCAGCAACGCTTTCATTGGCGAAAATTCAAAATCATCCAGCGAGAACGGATTCGCCCCAGCCGGTTGTTCGCCGGAATAACGTTGTTGTTGAGTTTGCGCAAACTGACGAGCCAGTTCAGCCTCTGCCGCAGCATCTGCATCTTCTGCGTTTACGGGCACATCATGTTGATACTGTTCGCCATAGCGTTGCTGCTGTGTCTGGGCGAACTGACGTGCCAGTTCATCCTGCTGCATCGCATCGATTTCATCATCGTTGTACTGATCGCCAGAATCGTACTGATTGCGCTGGGCTTCACGGGCTTTTTCTTCCGCCGCACGCTGTGAGGGCAGCTTAATACCGTAAGACGCCAGTTCACGACGAGTTGGCACGCGGATACGTTTCGGTCGTGGCAACTGCGGACCAATCCCCTCTTTGACCTGAGGACGCGGTCCACCGCTATTTGCCAGACTGAAGACTGGCGCGGCAACGGTTGCGGCAGCCCCCGTCGCCAGTGTCGCTTTTTTCACGCCAGATGCCAGCGGGGAAACAGCGGCAGCGGCTTCTACTGGAGGTACTGCTGCAACAGAAGGTGCTTTCAGCGAAGATTTGATCGGTTCTGGTTCTTTAACCGGTTCTGGAATCGGTTGATACCAGGCCGCAAGTTGTTCACGTTCACGGGCTCGCTTCTCTTCAACTTCTTCAAAGTAGTAAAGCGGCGGACGCGCGGGTTTTGTCTCTTCTACAACGGGTTCAGGCTCCACAACAGGCTGCTGTTCAACGGGTTGCGGCTGTTGGTACAACGGCTCCTGAGCGGCTGGCTGCTGATAAGTTTGCTCAGTCTGGTATGTAGACTGTGGAGCAAAAGTGGATTGCTGCTCTTCGGCTTGCCAGGCGTTACCTGCCACCGGTTGTTCTGGCGCAGGGGCATAATACGGCTGTTGCGCAGGTTGTTCAGCTGCAGGTGCATAATACGGCTGCTGCGGCTGTACTGGTTGTTGCAGCGGCTCATTATATTGCACTGCAGGCTGCGCATATTGTGACTGCTGTGGGTAACCTTCCGGTGCAGGAGCAATAACCGGCTCTCCCGTTTGTGGACCCGGTACAGGCTGCCAGGCTACTGTAGGTTGCGCAGGTGGAACATCAACAGAGGCAACAGGCGGCGTCTGAGTCACAGGTTCAACCGGCGCAGCCCAGCTTTGTGTCGCCGTGGTAGCAGCAGCTGCTACAGCGACAGGTTCGGTAATTGGCGCACCGTTTAATAATGGATCGTATTCGTCATATTCTGGCTGCGTTGCACGATTGCCCGAAAATAGGACGTCGTCCGGGTCGGCAGCCACACCGCGTGCAGTGTAGGTAATCTCTTCGTCATCATCCATCCGCTTACCGGAGAACAACGCAGCGTCTGTTTGCCGCCCCATCGGATTAATGAATTTTTCCGCCAACCGTTTACGACGCGCTAGCGCGCCGCGAAGAATACGGGCACGGCGTGATTCATGCTGTTTGCCGTGATTTTCATCTTCATACTCTTCGTCGTCTTCATACTCATCTTCATCGACCCAGGTATCATCGCGACGGGTACGATTACTGGCGAAGGTGAGAATGTTTAAAATCCAGCCGCCGAGTTTTTCAGCAATGGTCACCCATGACCAACCGGTGAACAACGTCAGGCCCGCTGCCCAAACGCAGAGCAGCGCAATAGTTCCCCCGCTACTGTGTAGCAGTGGTTGTAGCGTAGTGCTTAGTAAGCTGCCAATGACGCCACCGGAGGCAAAATACCAGATATCGTCAGCGTTGATTGCCGCCAGACCACAGGAGGTAAGGATGAGCGCCAAAACGCCAATGATGCGTAGCGAAACGGCAAAATAATCAATGTATTCGTCGCTGGACTGATGACGCCAGGCAAACCAACAACCGCCGACAATAATGACGGGAATGGTGTAAGCCATCACGCCAAAAATAAAGAACAGCGTATCTGCCAACCACGCACCGGGCATCCCACCTAAATTATGGATAGGTTCATGCCAGGCCGTTTGCGACCAGCTGGGGTCCGAAGGGTTAAAGCTTAGTAAGGCAGCCATCAACCAGACGGCAAACAGGACAATAAGGATCAGCAACGCCTCCAGAAGGCGGCGGCCGCTACTTAACTTTGTCAATGTGACTTCTTTGTCTTCAGTGTATTCCTGGCTCAAGAAAGGCTCTCCAGGTTACAGGCTTTTCCTGCCCGATGCTAAAACGGACAACAGTACCAGGTTACCCCAGTACTGTTGCTGTATGGATTAACAGGAGTGTAATCAAAATACGCCGATTTTGCACCTGTTCCGTGTTAGCGCGTCTTAATAACCAGACGATTACTCTGCTTGACTTCTTCCATAACAACGTATGTCCGTGTGTCATTGACGCCAGGCAGACGCAGCAGGGTTTCCCCCAGCAACTTACGGTAGGCTGACATATCCGGCACGCGTGTTTTCAACAGGTAGTCGAAATCACCGGATACTAAATGACACTCCTGAATTTCTTCAAGTTTTTGTACAGCGGTATTGAATTGTTCAAACACATCCGGTGCGCCACGATTCAGAGTAATCTCAACGAATACCAGAAGTGATGCATCCAGATAATGGGGGTTAAGCAGCGCCGTATAGCCCTGAATAAACCCTTGTCTTTCCAGCCGACGCACACGCTCAAGGCACGGCGTTGGGGAAAGTCCCACACGTTTAGAAAGCTCGACGTTAGAAATACGCCCATCCTTTTGCAACTCATTAAGAATGTTACGATCGATACGGTCGAGATCTTTGCCAGGGCGCTTCTTGCTATCTACCATTATTATTGTCTCTCTGTATTCCTTCCCTACTCCTGTCTGACCCTGAAACATCACTGTTCAGAGTCGCTACCCGTCACGATAGACCGAAATCATGAAGATTCACGGCGCGCAATGCCTGGGTCTACGGTGAGAAGACCGTTGCCTTGTGGCAGCTATCGACATCACGAATGGCGTCTGTCCACGCCATACGTAGATTTCACTAGCACGGTAAACATGGTATTTACATGCATGGTTATGCGCATATAAGAATACTGTTTTTTTTCTTCCTCGAATGTTTTCGCAAAACACCAGGGGATTGTCAAAGCAAAACATCGATTTTTAGTACAACATGCCAGATATTCATTAACAGGGGCGTTTATTCATCATTTAATCGGCTTATAAAGCGGGAAATTTAAGTAGCAGAGGTGATAATGACGGGAGAATTTGACCTGCTTATCGATGCTGCCGATTGCACAAATTGTTAACAAAATCGTCATACTCTTTTTTTACGTCTGTAAATTCCCTACAATCCTGCCCATTGTCTGCCAACAACTATGGGGATCTCATGGGCACGACCAAACACAGTAAACTGCTTATCCTGGGTTCAGGCCCGGCGGGATACACCGCTGCTGTCTACGCGGCGCGCGCCAACCTGCAACCTGTGCTGATTACCGGCATGGAAAAAGGCGGCCAACTGACCACCACCACGGAAGTGGAAAACTGGCCTGGCGATCCAAACGATCTGACCGGTCCGTTATTAATGGAGCGCATGCACGAACATGCCACCAAGTTTGAAACTGAGATCATTTTTGATCATATCAACAAGGTGGATCTGCAAAACCGTCCGTTCCGTCTGAATGGCGATAACGGCGAATACACTTGCGACGCGCTGATTATTGCCACCGGAGCTTCTGCACGCTATCTCGGCCTGCCCTCTGAAGAAGCCTTTAAAGGCCGTGGGGTTTCTGCTTGTGCAACCTGCGACGGTTTCTTCTATCGCAACCAGAAAGTTGCGGTCATCGGCGGCGGCAATACCGCGGTTGAAGAGGCGCTGTATCTGTCTAACATCGCTTCGGAAGTGCATCTGATTCACCGCCGTGACGGTTTCCGCGCGGAAAAAATCCTCATTAAGCGCCTGATGGATAAAGTGGAGAACGGCAACATCATTCTGCACACCAACCGTACGCTGGAAGAAGTGACCGGCGATCAAATGGGTGTCACTGGCGTTCGTCTGCGCGATACGCAAAACAGCGATAACATCGAGTCACTCGACGTTGCCGGTCTGTTTGTTGCTATCGGTCACAGCCCGAATACTGCGATTTTCGAAGGGCAGCTGGAACTGGAAAACGGCTACATCAAAGTACAGTCGGGTATTCATGGTAATGCCACCCAGACCAGCATTCCTGGCGTCTTTGCCGCAGGCGACGTGATGGATCACATTTATCGCCAGGCCATTACTTCGGCCGGTACAGGCTGCATGGCAGCACTTGATGCGGAACGCTACCTCGATGGTTTAGCTGACGCAAAATAATTTTACAAATCAGTAACAAAAGTAAAGAAGGCGACACCATGCGACTATGGGTCGCCTTTATTTTTTCCCCGTTGTAACATTGCTCTGCAAATAATTCTGATAACTCACCTGCTAAGCGTGCAATGAATAAATCTCGTCAAAAAGAGTTAACCCGCTGGTTAAAACAGCAAAGCGTCATCTCCCAACGTTGGCTGAATATTTCTCGTCTGCTGGGCTTTGTGAGCGGCATATTGATCATTGCCCAGGCCTGGTTCATGGCGCGAATTCTGCAACATATGATTATGGAGAATATTCCCCGTGAAGCCCTGCTGCTTCCCTTTACGTTACTGGTTCTGACCTTTGTACTGCGCGCATGGGTGGTCTGGTTACGCGAACGGGTGGGTTATCACGCCGGGCAGCATATCCGCTTTGCCATCCGCCGTCAGGTTCTCGACCGTCTGCAACAAGCAGGGCCAGCGTGGATTCAGGGTAAACCTGCGGGGAGCTGGGCGACGCTGGTACTCGAGCAAATTGACGATATGCATGATTACTATGCACGCTATCTGCCGCAAATGGCGCTGGCAGTGTCGGTGCCGTTGCTGATTGTGGTGGCGATCTTCCCCTCTAACTGGGCTGCGGCGCTCATTCTGCTGGGCACAGCACCGCTAATTCCGTTGTTTATGGCGCTGGTTGGAATGGGGGCTGCCGATGCTAACCGACGTAACTTTCTCGCTCTTGCTCGCTTAAGTGGGCATTTCCTCGATCGCCTGCGCGGCATGGAAACATTGCGTATTTTTGGTCGTGGTGAAGCTGAAATTGAAAGTATTCGTTCTGCTTCGGAAGATTTCCGCCAACGGACAATGGAAGTGCTACGACTGGCGTTTTTATCCTCCGGCATTCTCGAATTTTTTACCTCGCTGTCAATTGCTCTGGTGGCGGTCTACTTTGGTTTTTCCTATCTCGGCGAGCTGGATTTTGGTCACTACGATACTGGCGTGACGCTGGCTGCGGGTTTTCTGGCCCTGATCCTTGCGCCAGAGTTTTTCCAGCCATTACGCGATCTCGGTACGTTTTATCATGCTAAAGCCCAGGCTGTTGGTGCAGCTGACAGTCTGAAAACGTTTATGGAAACCCCGCTCGCCCATCCGCAGCGCGGTGAGGCGGAATTAGCATTGACCGATCCGCTGACCATTGAGGCCGAGGATCTGTTTATCACGTCGCCGGAAGGTAAAACGCTGGCCGGACCGCTGAACTTTACTTTGCCAGCAGGCCAACGTGCAGTGTTGGTTGGTCGCAGCGGTTCAGGTAAAAGCTCACTGCTGAACGCGCTTTCTGGTTTTCTCTCATATCAGGGATCATTACGAATCAACGGGATAGAATTACGCGATTTATCACCAGAATCATGGCGTAAACATCTCTCCTGGGTTGGGCAAAACCCACAATTACCGGCAGCAACATTACGGGATAACGTACTACTGGCGCGACCTGATGCCAGCGAACAAGAATTACAAGCAGCGCTGGATAACGCCTGGGTCAGCGAGTTTCTACCGCTCCTGCCACAAGGCGTTGATACGCCTGTTGGCGACCAGGCTGCCCGCCTTTCCGTGGGGCAGGCGCAGCGCGTGGCGGTGGCCCGTGCGTTACTAAATCCCTGTTCGCTATTACTGTTGGATGAACCCGCTGCCAGCCTTGATGCTCACAGTGAACAGCGCGTAATGGAGGCGCTGAATGCCGCCTCTCTGCGCCAGACAACGTTAATGGTCACCCACCAGTTAGAAGATCTTGCTGACTGGGATGTCATTTGGGTTATGCAGGATGGCCGGATTATTGAGCAAGGACGTTACGCGGAATTAAGTGTGGCTGGTGGCCCATTCGCCACATTACTGGCCCATCGTCAGGAGGAGATTTAAATGCGCGCTTTGCTACCCTATCTGGCACTGTATAAACGTCATAAATGGATGTTAAGTCTTGGTATTGTGCTGGCAATTGTGACGCTGCTCGCCAGTATCGGTCTGTTGACACTTTCCGGCTGGTTCCTCTCGGCCTCAGCGGTTGCGGGGGTTGCCGGACTGTACAGCTTCAACTATATGCTACCCGCTGCGGGCGTGCGTGGCGCAGCAATCACCCGTACTGCCGGGCGCTATTTTGAACGTCTGGTAAGTCACGACGCGACTTTCCGCGTGTTGCAGCATCTGCGCATTTACACCTTCAGCAAATTGCTGCCCCTCTCCCCTGCCGGACTGGCGCGCTATCGTCAGGGCGAATTGCTCAATCGCGTGGTGGCGGATGTTGATACGCTCGATCATCTTTACCTGCGCGTTATCTCGCCGCTGGTGGGCGCTTTTGTGGTGATTATGGTGGTGACAATCGGGTTAAGTTTCCTTGATTTCACCCTCGCCTTTACGCTGGGCGGCATTATGTTACTGACGCTTTTCCTGATGCCACCGCTGTTTTATCGTGCGGGAAAAAGCACCGGGCAAAATCTGACTCATCTTCGCGGACAGTATCGCCAACAACTGACGGCCTGGCTGCAAGGGCAAGCTGAGCTGACCATTTTTGGTGCCAGCGATCGTTATCGCACGCAACTAGAGAATACAGAAATTCAATGGCTGGAAGCGCAACGCCGTCAATCTGAACTGACCGCATTGTCGCAAGCGATAATGCTGCTCATTGGCGCGTTAGCGGTGATCCTGATGCTGTGGATGGCGTCTGGCGGCGTTGGCGGCAATGCTCAACCCGGCGCGTTAATTGCCCTGTTTGTCTTCTGCGCGTTAGCCGCGTTTGAAGCACTGGCACCAGTAACGGGTGCATTTCAGCATCTGGGGCAAGTCATTGCCTCTGCCGTTCGGATCACTGATTTAACGGATCAAAAACCGGAAGTCACCTTCCCTGATACCCAAACTCGTGTTGCCGATCGCGTTTCGCTGACATTACGGGATGTTCAGTTCACTTATCCGGAGCAATCCCAACAGGCACTTAAAGGGATTTCTCTTCAGGTAAACGCCGGGGAACATATTGCGATTCTCGGGCGAACCGGATGCGGCAAATCAACACTGTTACAACTGCTGACCCGCGCTTGGGACCCGCAACAGGGCGAGATTTTGCTTAACGATAGCCCCATAGCCAGCCTGAATGAAGCGGCTCTACGACAGACCATCAGCGTTGTTCCTCAGCGAGTGCATCTGTTTAGCGCCACGCTGCGTGATAATCTGTTACTCGCCTCGCCTGGCAGTAGTGATGAGGCTCTGTCGGAGATCTTGCGTCGCGTTGGTCTGGAGAAGCTGCTCGAGGATGCAGGTCTCAACAGTTGGTTAGGTGAAGGCGGACGCCAGCTCTCCGGTGGTGAACTGCGCCGTCTGGCTATCGCCCGTGCGCTGTTACATGATGCGCCACTGGTGTTGCTGGATGAACCTACCGAAGGCTTAGATGCCACAACCGAAAGCCAGATCCTTGAATTGCTTGCAGAAATGATGCGTGAGAAAACGGTGTTAATGGTCACCCATCGACTTCGCGGACTCTCTCGTTTCCAACAAATAATAGTGATGGACAACGGGCAAATTATTGAGCAAGGTACTCACGCAGAACTGCTTGCCAGACAGGGGCGTTATTACCAGTTCAAGCAGGGTTTGTAAGCTATTATTGAACGATCCGACTTGCGTGGAGTTTTGCGGTCATGCGCCTGGTTCAGCTTTCTCGCCATTCAATAGCCTTCCCTTCCCCGGAAGGCGCATTACGTGAGCCTAACGGCCTGCTGGCACTTGGGGGCGATCTTAGCCCTGCGCGCCTGTTAATGGCTTACCAGCGTGGTATTTTTCCGTGGTTTTCTCCAGGCGACCCCATCCTCTGGTGGTCGCCCGATCCCCGCGCGGTGCTATGGCCAGAATCACTGCATATCAGCCGTAGTATGAAGCGATTTCATAAACGCTCGCCCTATCGTGTCACGATGAATTACGCTTTTGGTCAGGTCATTGAAGGCTGTGCCAGCGATCGCGAAGAAGGAACCTGGATCACGCGTGGCGTGGTCGAAGCCTACCATCGCCTTCACGAACTCGGTCATGCCCACTCCATTGAAGTCTGGCGTGAAGATGAGCTTGTCGGCGGTATGTACGGCGTGGCCCAGGGAACACTATTTTGTGGCGAGTCCATGTTCAGCCGGATGGAAAATGCGTCTAAAACGGCGCTTCTGGTATTCTGTGAGGAATTTATCGGTCATGGCGGTAAGCTTATCGACTGCCAGGTCCTTAACGATCACACAGCATCGCTTGGTGCCTGCGAAATTCCCCGCCGGGATTACCTTAATTATCTCAATCAAATGCGCCTCGGACGATTGCCGAATAATTTCTGGGTACCACGGTGCTTGTTTTCACCACAAGAATGAATGTTTTCGGCACATTTCTCCCCAGAGTGTTATAATTGCGGTCGCAGAGTTGGTTACGCTCATTACCCCGCTGCCGATAAGGAATTTTTCGCGTCAGGTAACGCCCATCGTTTATCTCACCGCTCCCTTATACGTTGCGCTTTTGGTGCGGCTTAGCCGTGTGTTTTCGGAGTAATGTGCCGAACCTGTTTGTTGCGATTTAGCGCGCAAATCTTTACTTATTTACAGAACTTCGGCATTATCTTGCCGGTTCAAATTACGGTAGTGATACCCCAGAGGATTAGATGGCCAAAGAAGACAATATTGAAATGCAAGGTACCGTTCTTGAAACGTTGCCTAATACCATGTTCCGCGTAGAGTTAGAAAACGGTCACGTGGTTACTGCACACATCTCCGGTAAAATGCGCAAAAACTACATCCGCATCCTGACGGGCGACAAAGTGACTGTTGAACTGACCCCGTACGACCTGAGCAAAGGCCGCATTGTCTTCCGTAGTCGCTGATTGTTTTACCGCCTGATGGGCGAAGAGAAAGAACGAGTAAAAGGTCGGTTTAACCGGCCTTTTTATTTTGTGATATGTATGAAGTACTTTGGAAGTATAAGTCCATAACTTGTCTCGATGTAGATATACTGCACAAGTTGTTTACAGTATGAGCAAACAATAATTATCATTAAAATTCTTCTTGACCGTTTTACTCCAACTCCCTATAGTAGCGCCCCGTTGCCACCCATGAGGTTTGGCAGCAAAACAATTTGGTGAGGTGTCCGAGTGGCTGAAGGAGCACGCCTGGAAAGTGTGTATACGGCAACGTATCGGGGGTTCGAATCCCCCCCTCACCGCCAGATTACAAGCGCATGTTATTGTTTAACATGCGCTTTTTTATTTGTCCTTCCGGACAGTATGCCATCGGGTATGCCATCTGAAACCGGTTTATATGCCCCACGATCATATCTTATCGGACAATTTCCGATCTTTGAGCATACTGGCAAAGCTATACTGCCAGCATGTCAGGATAGTGTTTTGCGATAATATCATTCAGTCTGTCAACCAGTTCTGGTTTCCTGAACGTGATGTGTGCGGAGCCCTTCTTAAAGTATCTGATGCTGAACATCTCATCTTCATAGCTCTCTTTACCCTGAACAGACTGAATGTGATCATCCAGACGAAGGGTGATGTTTCCCCGGTTGTCGGGGATTGGTTTGCCGCTGAACAGGTGCAGCATTCTTTCCAGGTCGGCAAGTCGATCTGCCTGTTGCCCGCTGTTCAGATGAAACCCCCACCGGTCCCATCTCACCAGATTGTTGACGATAATTTTATTACCAAATTTACAGGGGGAGTTGGTTTTGTAATTCCAGTTCAGCCCTCTGAAGACGTTGATCACCCCTCGCTCAAACACCTCATCCTTATTCTGGTGCAGTTGTTCAAATGTGCTCAGGATGTTCGCTTCGCTGATTTCCGGAAAATTATCGTACTCCAGTGACCGGTACCATGTATCACGGGCCTGCGCATCCATTAATGACAGCATCCCGGAACGTTGCATCAGGTCACGCCAGATTTCGCGGTCAAGGTTGCGGGTGATGGCTTTCATTGCTGTTTCAGGTTTCTCCATGAGCCAGCAGCCACAGCGAAAATCCTGTTTCATCGCCCAGTCCAGTGCGGTTTTACCGCCAATACTTTCTGTCATTGCTGAGATTTCAGCCAGCTGCCGGATAAGTGTGTCGATTTGCAGCAGCGTACTCTTTCGTACAGTCAGAATGTGGCGGATACTGGTTGAGCAGATAACGTCCGTATGCCCGTTGACCACTTCCGGACGGGAGGCTGTGATATCAGACATAATCGATATTCCTTTTTGCAGATAAATGAAAACGCCAGCCCTGTTCAGGCTGGCGTCAGTGGAATGAAGTCTGGTGAGTAAGACTCACTGGTTCTGTTGCAGAAACTGCAACTGGCGCAGGGTACGGATATCCTCCCTGGCCTGTTCAATGCAGGGCAGCAGTGCTGCCGAATCCGTTTTATCCTCATCGTTGTCAAAGATAATTCCCGATTCGCAGTCGATATTGTCCTGTAGCCACGCAATCAGAATATCCAGTGCGGTTTCCGTGGTTAATGATTTCATGTTGTTCCTGGTTACCAGTCGAAAGTGGGCAGGTCCGGCAGACATTCAGCGCTGGCATCCAGATGAATGAGACTGACGCCATAACGTTGGATGAGTGTGACAACCAGACGACGGAACGTTTTTGACAGCCCCAGGCGCTTGAGCCGCAGAACCGGATATGACCACGCATCGGTACGTAACAGATATCCGCTACCTGTGAAATGAATCCATTCTGATTCACCGAAGTCACTGGTCTGGTGTGACAGCGAGTACAGCCAGGCGTTATCCTTTTCCGTGATATGTGCGGTACTGCAGCGTATGCCGGCAAGGGTTGCAAACGGTGGTAGTGTGCAGGTTGACTGTTGGTCGGATTCCTCCACCACGCGGAGTGAATAACCGTTTTCAGCGACCTTGTTAATCAGTTCAGTGAGATTAACACCATCGACGTCAGCGACAATTCGCCCCATGTTCAGTGCCTGCGCATTAATGCTGTCGGCTTCCAGCGTCAGGGCCAGTTTCATTGTTTCGCCCCCGGATGTTTACCCAGGGTAATGTTATTTACCGTTCTGTAGTTGTCGCGGGTCATCAGGCCGGTTGCCCGGCGTGCCCGGAGGATATCAATACTGTTTATTAACTGAGAACGGGTACAGGCGCTGAATCCCGGCTGGTCGGTACGTACCAGTGCGTATTTTTCAACGAGAAAGTTCACCGCATCGCACAGTGAAATGCCTGCCTCAATATGCTGCTCAATCACACGTTCATCAGCGAACGGTGTGTCATTCAGAGTAAGGCCGTAGTGCTGATCCAGCAGTCGGGTGAGCAGTGTCTGCCAGATTTCAACCGGAGACGGGCGTGAACTGGCCGCCTGCCCGGGTAATACAGGTAATGTTTTCATACTGAAGATTTTCCTGAAATGCAGAGATGAAAAATGGAAAAGTGGCGTGGTGAAAGCACCAGGCCGGAGCAGAAGGTTATTCTGGAGAGTTACTTTTTCGTTTCGGGCGTCGGATAAACAGCCATATAAACGTAGCCACAACTGCCGAGGGCATCGGCTTCGCAGGTCAGCCCTTTTGCATACAGCGTGACGGTATGCTGATGGCGGGGATTCAGTTCACCGCTGGTGAGCATGAGCTCCAGTTGTTTCATCAGCAGCGGAAAGGCCTGGTCCAGATGGTACGCATCCGCGTCGCTGAACCGGCCTCTGATACCGGCGCGGTCGGCAAGGTAATGCAACTGATTGCCCTCCTGCACCAGACGGGCGCCGAAACAGGGCGTCACGGTGCAGGGTAGTCCCCACCAGGGACGGTCATGATTGTCATCGGGATGCGTTGTCCCGGAGAGTGTGTCTGACACGATAAAATCCTCACAGAAAATCGGTGAATGATAGTTTAACGATGACGAGTCAGCCGGCGCGCAGACCGGCTTCGGTGAAGGTGTATTCGTTGATGAGTAGGGCCTCATCCACAGCGGCGTCTGAGGTCAGCCAGTCGTACTCGTTTTCCAGTTGACGGTACAACCAGAAGGCCAGGTCGCGCAGGGCTTCACTGACTGCGGCTTCCGCATCGGTTGTCATAGTCTGACCAGTCGGACTGTTCCTGGTAACAGTGATATCCATGCTGTACGGATGGCAGTAACGTCCCCGGTGACTGATTTCAGCCTGTAATTGCCAGAAGTTACGTTTCTGCACCGCCTGCAGGACATCCGCGATACGATGGAGTTCATGCTCCTGTGGGGCATACTCCCGGATTCTTCTGACTGTCGCTGGCTGCCAGTGCCAGCGTCCTTCAAAACAGGCTCCGTCCCCCTGGCTGCAGAATCCGCTGAACCAGATGCTCGGCTCTTCCATAAACCTGCCGTTGCTGAGCCGGAAAACGCGCTGGCGGAGGTCAATCCCGAAAATGTCACAGACCTCCCTGAAGTCTTCATACACGTTTTCATACCAGTTGCTGTCAGCATGATGCTGACGGTACCCGTCGCGGGCTTTTTCCCGTGCGGTGGCGGATAGCTCATCCAGTGTATACACGGTGGAGGTGATAATTCTGCTCATCTGAATGCCCGTCCTGATTCAGTTCAGGGTGACGCTCATCAGCCGGACATACGGGCCAAAACTGTCCTTACGGCGTTCAGCAAACACGGCCAGCACACCGGGAATATCCTGCACTTCACGACCGGTATACGCTTCAGTGCTGCCGTGCCAGCGGTATTTGCCGGTACAGAACGGGAAAAGACGGGATGCAGGATGCTGACGGTGAATACGCATGGCTTCACCACGGGTGATGATTTTCATAATGGGATACCTCTGAAGACAGAAGATAAAAGTGAAAACAGGTGTGATGTGGTTGTGACGGTGACGGGTTAAAGCAGGCCGTGTTCCGCAAAGGAGAAAACCTGGCTGCCACCGACTATCAGATGGTCCGGCACCCGGATATCCACCAGGGCCAGCGCCTGTACCAGACGCTCAGTGATAAGCCGGTCAGCCTTACTGGGGGTGACTTCACCGGACGGGTGGTTGTGTGCCAGCACCACGGCAGCGGCATTGTGGTACAGGGCACGTTTAATCACTTCCCGGGGATGGACTTCCGTGCGGTTGATGGTGCCGGTGAAGAGGGTTTCACCGGCAATCAGCTG
>NZ_JAENDM010000008.1:0-130712 GCF_019375075.1 Escherichia sp. XD33 | reverse complement strand
TGCCGTTACGCACCACCCCGTCAGTAGCTGAACAGGAGGGACAGCTGATAGAAACAGAAGCCACTGGAGCACCTCAAAAACACCATCATACACTAAATCAGTAAGTTGGCAGCATCACCGGCTTTATTTATGTGGATCGTGATGATAATGGCGAAGGAAGCCTCACAAGAACACGCAAGAAAAGCTTCGGATGGTATGCAGAGGTGATCAAGACGCGGGGGCTGTCATTAAAAAAAATAACCATTAAAGCACCTTAATTATCGTCGCATTCAGAACAGTCTGGATGCGATGCGTTAATTCTTTCTTTGCACCATAAAGGGATATTATGTTTAGACGAAATCTTATTACCTCTGCCATCTTATTAATGGCACCGTTAGCCTTTTCTGCACAATCATTGGCTGAATCATTAACGGTGGAACAACGCCTTGAGTTATTAGAAAAGGCGTTAAGAGAAACGCAAAGCGAACTCAAAAAGTATAAAGATGAAGAGAAGAAAAAGTATACGCCAGCGACGGTGAATCGTAGCGTAAGTACGAATGATCAAGGGTATGCCGCCAATCCGTTCCCGACCAGTAGTGCCGCAAAACCTGATGCTGTACTGGTCAAAAATGAAGAGAAAAATGCCAGTGAGACAGGCTCGATTTATTCTTCCATGACTCTGAAAGATTTCAGTAAATTTGTGAAAGATGAAATTGGCTTTAGTTACAACGGCTATTACCGTTCTGGTTGGGGGACCGCCTCTCATGGTTCACCTAAATCATGGGCGATTGGTTCTCTGGGCCGCTTTGGTAACGAATACTCCGGCTGGTTTGATTTGCAGTTAAAACAACGTGTCTACAACGAAAACGGCAAACGGGTTGATGCCGTTGTGATGATGGATGGTAACGTTGGTCAGCAGTACTCTACCGGCTGGTTTGGCGATAACGCCGGTGGCGAGAACTATATGCAGTTCTCCGATATGTACGTTACCACCAAAGGTTTCCTGCCCTTTGCGCCAGAGGCTGATTTCTGGGTGGGTAAACACGGTGCGCCGAAAATTGAAATCCAGATGCTTGACTGGAAAACGCAGCGTACTGATGCCGCAGCGGGTGTAGGTCTGGAAAACTGGAAAGTCGGTCCGGGTAAAATTGATATCGCGCTGGTTCGCGAAGATGTCGATGATTACGATCGCAGCCTGCAAAACAAACAGCAGATTAATACCAATACCATTGATTTACGCTATAAAGATATCCCGTTATGGGATAAAGCCACCTTAATGGTAAGTGGTCGTTATGTCACGGCAAACGAAAGCGCATCGGAAAAAGATAATCAGGATAATAACGGGTATTATGACTGGAAAGATACCTGGATGTTTGGCACATCTTTAACGCAGAAATTTGATAAAGGTGGCTTCAACGAATTCTCCTTCCTGGTCGCGAATAACTCTATCGCCAGTAACTTTGGCCGTTATGCTGGCGCAAGTCCATTTACCACCTTTAATGGTCGTTATTATGGTGATCACACCGGCGGAACAGCGGTACGTCTGACTTCGCAGGGCGAAGCCTATATCGGTGATCATTTTATTGTGGCTAACGCGATTGTTTACTCCTTCGGTAACGATATTTATAGCTACGAAACAGGCGCACACTCTGATTTCGAATCTATTCGTGCGGTTGTTCGCCCGGCCTATATTTGGGACCAATATAACCAGACAGGTGTTGAACTGGGCTATTTCACCCAGCAAAACAAAGATGCGAATAGTAATAAATTTAATGAGTCTGGTTATAAAACCACGCTCTTCCATACCTTTAAAGTCAATACCAGTATGTTGACCTCGCGTCCGGAAATTCGTTTCTACGCCACGTATATCAAAGCCCTGGAAAACGAACTGGATGGCTTCACCTTCGAAGACAATAAAGACGACCAGTTTGCTGTCGGTGCCCAGGCTGAAATCTGGTGGTAATGGAACTTAATGAAAGGAATATTACGATGAATATAAAAATTGCTGCTTTAACGCTGGCTATTGCCAGCGGTATTTCTGCTCAGTGGGCCATAGCAGCGGATATGCCAGCCAGCCCGGCACCCACTATCCCGGTGAAACAGTATGTGACTCAGGTCAATGCCGATAACAGCGTGACCTTTCGCTACTTTGCCCCTGGGGCAAAAAATGTCTCTGTAGTGGTGGGTGTTCCGGTTCCGGACAATATTCACCCGATGACCAAAGACGAAGCAGGAGTCTGGTCGTGGCGCACACCTATCCTGAAAGGCAACCTGTACGAGTATTTTTTCAATGTTGATGGTGTACGCAGCATTGATACAGGCACCGCAATGACTAAGCCTCAGCGCCAGGTTAACTCCAGTATGATTCTGGTGCCAGGCAGTTATCTGGATACGCGTTCTGTTGCGCATGGTGATTTGATCGCCATAACTTACCACTCCAACGCATTGCAATCTGAACGTCAGATGTATGTCTGGACCCCGCCAGGATACACCGGCATGGGCGAGCCTTTGCCAGTGCTCTATTTCTATCACGGTTTTGGTGATACCGGACGTTCCGCTATCGATCAGGGGCGTATCCCGCAAATCATGGATAACCTGCTTGCTGAAGGGAAAATTAAACCGATGCTGGTGGTGATCCCGGATACAGAAACCGATGCGAAGGGCATTATTCCCGAAGATTTCGTGCCTCAGGAAAGACGTAAAGTCTTTTATCCGCTGAATGCTAAAGCGGCAGATCGCGAACTGATGAACGATATTATCCCGCTGATTAGCAAGCGTTTTAATGTCCGTAAAGATGCCGATGGCCGCGCGCTGGCAGGGCTTTCACAAGGCGGGTACCAGGCGCTGGTTTCCGGAATGAATCATCTGGAAAGCTTTGGCTGGCTGGCCACATTCAGTGGTGTTACCACGACAACCGTACCGGATGAAGGTGTCGCGGCCCGACTGAACGATCCGGCAGCTATCAACCAGCAACTACGTAATTTTACTGTGGTTGTGGGGGATAAAGATGTCGTAACCGGCAAGGATATCGCCGGGCTGAAAACTGAGCTTGAGCAGAAAAAAATTAACTTTGATTACCAGGAATATCCGGGTCTGAACCATGAAATGGATGTCTGGCGACCAGCCTATGCAGCCTTTGTACAGAAATTATTTAAATAAAATAAGGCATTAAGATGAAATTAATCATTACCGAAGATTACCAGGAAATGAGCCGTGTCGCGGCACACCATCTGCTTGGTTATATGTCGAAGACGCGTCGTGTTAACCTGGCAATTACCGCCGGTAGCACGCCCAAAGGCATGTATGAATACCTCACCACCCTGGTTAAAGGTAAGCCCTGGTACGATAACTGCTATTTCTATAATTTTGATGAAATTCCATTTCGCGGCAAAGAGGGAGAAGGCGTAACGATTACCAATCTGCGTAATCTGTTTTTCACCCCTGCGGGGATCAAAGAAGAGAATATCCAGAAGCTCACTATTGATAACTACCGCGAGCATGATCAGAAACTGGCGCGTGAAGGCGGACTGGATTTGGTGGTGCTGGGATTAGGTGCAGATGGTCATTTTTGTGGCAATTTGCCGAATACGACCCATTTCCATGAGCAAACCGTGGAGTTCCCGATCCAGGGAGAGATGGTTGATATTGTGGCGCATGGCGAGTTGGGCGGCGACTTTTCGTTAGTGCCTGACAGCTACGTGACGATGGGGCCGAAAAGCATCATGGCGGCGAAAAACTTGCTGATAATTGTCAGCGGCGCGGGTAAAGCGCAGGCACTGAAAAATGTTCTGCAAGGTCCGGTTACCGAAGATGTTCCAGCTTCCGTGTTGCAGCTGCATCCTTCGCTGATGGTAATCGCTGATAAAGCCGCTGCCGCAGAATTAGCTTAAAACATAAGGCCGGATGTATGAATTACGCTCCGGCCTGTTCTCCAACGGTTAATTACAAATAGATAAAGTATCCCGCTTAACTTAAAGAGTCTGTTTCAGGACATGAAATATCCAATCCGGGCAGACGGGTAATGATTTTGCTCATCACCACACCTGCCAGCAATGCAGGAATGATGCGGACAACGAGACTGTCACCAGAAAGAATGTTTTCAAACAACTCCGAGGAAGCCATGCCCTTAATATGTACAATAACTGCACAATAGATCTCGGTGATAACGACGCCACCTATGCCACCAGCCAGACAACGATAATTTTTCTGTGACCCGATCTTTTCCGGCAGACAGGCGACCATCACGCCGGTTAACAATGCAGGAATAGCTCCCGTAGTAATCGACAATAAGAGAAACAATGGAAGTACCTGTATTATTACCAAAAGAACCAGCGGTTCTTTTGCGAAGAATATGTAGAGGACAAGAAACAGAACACCAATTAACGGTCCTAAAACCGCAAAATAAAGTCCGTGATGTATTACCCGACGTGAAACAGACATATCAAACTCCCTTTACTTACCTTTGAGCGCCAATTTAAGCGGGGTAAGTGAAGGGAGTGTGAAGAACTATGCCGTAATATCCCAACCACGCGCTTTCCACAGTTCCGGTAACTGCGAAAGATGGGTAAAGGTGGTGACTTTCGGGTGAACGATCGGCTTATTGTGCGGGTCAGCGCAGAAGTAAAACACTTCCATTCCGGCATCTATCCCTGATTGAGCGCCGGCGCTGGAGTCATCGACCAGAATGCAGTTTTCAACGTTCACATTCATCGCTTTTGCCGCATGGAACATTAATGCCGGATCGGGCTTCCAACGCTGGATATCGTAGCCGCTGAACAGTTTTTCCGGGAAGTAGTGCAGCATGTTGAGCTTACCCAGCGAATGCTGCATTTTGCTGACCGGACCGTTAGAGACGACGCACATCGGCACGTTAATGCTCGCCAGCAATTCGTTCGCGCCTGCGATGTCCGCAAGTTCGGTATCAAACAGACGTGCTACTTCTGCGCGGTAAACGTGCTCGGCATCGGCCTGGACCATCGTCACGCCCTGTTCTTTACTGATGATATCGATGATTTCGTAGAGTTTTACGCCTTTAAAACGGGTAAAAATCTCCTCCAGGTCAACGTTAATGCCAAATTCCCTGAACATCGTGACATAGGCGCGAGAGCAAATGACCTCGCTATCGACCAGCGTACCGTCGCAGTCGAAAAATACCGCTTCTATCTGGGACATGTCTTTCCTTTATCGTTAGTTTAACGTTTTCGTCATGCCAATTCGCATGACGCAATCGTTGCCGTATAAGCAAATACAATGAAAAAAAGTTATCTTCAGCCGTCCATATTGTCTCATTTTGGTATACGATAGCGACGGATTTTCCCTCCTTGTTCGGAAATAGATAATGAGTCAACAACACACAACCCAGGCTTCTGGCCAGGGGATGCTGGAACGCGTGTTTAAACTGCGCGAACATGGTACGACGGCACGGACCGAAGTGATCGCCGGTTTTACCACCTTCCTGACGATGGTTTACATCGTTTTTGTTAACCCGCAAATTCTTGGCGTTGCTGGCATGGATACCAGCGCCGTCTTCGTCACTACCTGTCTGATCGCTGCATTCGGCAGTATTATGATGGGACTGTTTGCTAACCTGCCAGTTGCACTGGCACCCGCTATGGGCCTGAATGCGTTCTTCGCTTTTGTCGTTGTACAGGCGATGGGCTTGCCGTGGCAGGTCGGGATGGGCGCAATCTTCTGGGGCGCGATAGGTCTGCTGTTACTGACGATTTTCCGCGTTCGCTACTGGATGATAGCCAACATTCCGGTGAGTCTGCGTGTGGGTATTACCAGCGGTATCGGTCTGTTCATTGGCATGATGGGGCTGAAAAACGCAGGTGTGATTGTCGCTAACCCGGAAACGCTGGTGAGCATCGGTAATCTGACTTCTCACAGCGTACTTCTGGGTATCCTCGGCTTCTTCATCATTGCTATTCTGGCCTCGCGCAACATTCACGCAGCGGTGCTGGTTTCTATCGTGGTGACGACGCTGCTGGGCTGGATGCTGGGTGATGTGCACTACAATGGCATCGTTTCTGCGCCGCCGAGCGTAATGACAGTTGTGGGTCATGTAGATTTAGCCGGGTCGTTTAACCTCGGGCTGGCAGGGGTGATTTTCTCTTTCATGTTGGTCAACTTGTTTGACTCCTCCGGTACGCTGATTGGCGTGACCGATAAAGCAGGTCTGGCGGATGAGAAGGGGAAATTCCCGCGCATGAAGCAGGCGCTGTATGTCGACAGTATCTCTTCCGTGACCGGTTCGTTTATCGGTACTTCTTCCGTTACGGCTTATATTGAGTCCTCTTCCGGCGTATCGGTTGGCGGTCGTACCGGTCTGACGGCAGTGGTTGTTGGTCTGCTGTTCCTGCTGGTTATCTTTCTGTCGCCGCTGGCGGGGATGGTGCCAGGCTACGCTGCAGCTGGTGCGCTGATTTACGTTGGCGTGCTGATGACTTCCAGTCTGGCACGCGTGAACTGGCAGGATCTTACTGAATCTGTTCCGGCGTTTATTACCGCCGTGATGATGCCGTTCAGCTTCTCGATTACCGAAGGTATCGCGCTGGGCTTTATCTCCTACTGCGTGATGAAAATCGGTACCGGACGTCTGCGTGATCTAAGCCCGTGCGTAATCATCGTTGCGCTGCTGTTTATCCTGAAGATTGTCTTTATCGACGCTCACTAAAATCGATAGCGCGTTAAAAACCCGCCATGCATGATTGCTGGCGGGTTTTTTGTTTAGATCTTAACTCGCTGAATAAACTCACCAAATGCGGTCAATTGCCCGGTCAGGTGGTCCAGCGTACCCTGATCAATCACTTCTCCGGTTTGCGGATCAACTTTGTTCTGAATCACGCCGCCCATAAATTCCGGCTTGTTCATCACCATTGCATCGAGGAAAACCAGAATCTGGCGCAGGTGATACTGACAGCGCGCGCCGCCAATCACGCCCATTGAGCTGGTCTGAATCAATACCGGTTTACCGGCCAGCGGTTGATCCGGCAGGCGGGAAAGCCAGTCGATGGCATTTTTCAGCCCACCCGGTACCGAGTAGTTATATTCCGGCGTGACGATCACCACACCGTCAGCCTGACGGATCTGTTCCGCCAGAGCTTCAACCGTTGCTGGAAAACCTTCTTCCTGCTGTACGTCAGCGTCATACAAGGGAATGTCGGCAATGGATGGTAACGCATTGACTTCCATGCTCGCCGGAGCAATTTTCGGCAGGGTACGTGCAACCATGCCATTAAATGAGCCTTTGCGCAGGCTCCCCAGTAACGTAACCACCTGCAATTTTTCAGACATGATGACTCCTGTGGTTGTCTATCAATTTGGCGAAAAAGCCTTCACGGTAGAGAGTTGGGCAAAACGCATCATCCGGCTGGTAGGATTGTTGGCGCGGCTGTGAATATCCGGCAGGCTTTTCCAGCCGTGTTTGCCATCTAACTCCCAGACACTGAGCTTTTCAATCGTGGGCGTGACCGCCACGGACCACACCAGCACGTCTTCCGCGTCGCATAACGCTTCTACATGATTTACATGAGCACATTTCAGGCGTCCGGCAATGGGCAGCAGCTGCAGATCGCGCGGATCGTCATTCAAAACATCACCGGTTAGTTTTAGCACGCTTCGGCGCAGCGTGATGAGCTGCGCCCGCGCTTCGTTAGGATCGTTTTGTTTACTGATCCATAGCGATTCATTGCTGGAAAAGGTGTGGTTATCGGGCGCGTGTGGGCTATGAAACCCGCGCGTCGCACGCTGTAGTTCCATATCGAGGCCACATTCACCTTCGGTTGTTAACGCCACGCCAACCATATTCCCGGCATAGGAAATGGAAAACGAAGGCAAATTTTTATCACTGAAAACCGGTTTACCTTTCGGCAGGGTGACGATTTCCGGCAATTCGCCAATGCCATACAGCATGAACATCAGTTCTGCGAGTAAACCTCTGGACGCCAGAAAACGGCTTTGACGATGAGGGGGAATGTTTCGGGCTTCTTGATGACACTGGGAGGGGAGACGAACAGAAATCAGATGTCCTTCCGTTAAAATCCCTCGGGCAAAGTGAGTCGCCATTTTTCGCTCCATGCTTAATGGTCCATTATGAATACAAGAGTAATCATTTACTGGAATGATGGACAGACTAAAGCGGCTAAAAGTTCGATTCAGACAAGCTTATTACAACTTTTTTACATTTTATTGTGAAATTGGGTCGCGTTTCATACGATTCGGTTATGCCATCGACGCGTAAAGGTTTTTAATGGTTTCCCGTAACCATACGATCTTCGGATTATGGCTGTTCCGTTTATGCCACAGCAGGGTAAAAGGAACTTCCAGCTTTTTTTGCTGGCTTTCGTCAAACGGGAGAGGAAGAGCAACCAACGGCAGTTGATGGAGTTGATTGTAGTACTGACAGTAGCGCGGCGCGGTCGCCAGTAGCAGATTGTCGGGTTGCGCTGCCATAAACAGTGACTGCTCGAATTCCGGCAGGCTCATAGCAATCGTGCGTTCGCGTCCCAGCTCCTGTAACACATTGTCCAGCGCCCAGGTATCGCTCTGTTCCCAGCAAATGCTGATATGCGGATAACGTAAGAAGGTGTCCAGATTCCACGTTTGATGCAGTGCCGGATGATCTTTGCGTAACCAGACGCAGGGCACATCACTAAACAGCACTTCATAATCAATGGCTAACGGTAGCGAGCTTAACAGCTCCCGCGAGCGAGGATGGCTTTCGCGACCGGAAAAACCGATATCCACTTCACCACGAGTAATGGCATCTAAGGAATCGTAATCCCAGTTACGTAATTTGATGGTCGCCTGCGGGTAACGTTGGTAGATCTGTTTCGACAGCGCATTAAGCATGATCATCATCAGCGGTGATTCCGCCGCCAGCTCAAACTTCAGGCCGCGCGGTGTCTGGTGGTGCGGTTTATCCAGCAGCAGGTTGCTCATTTGCATCCACTCCGCCAGATTTTGCTCCATGCTGACCATCAGCGGTGTGGGCGACAGACCCAGCGGTGAGTTCACAAAGAGCGGGTCGTCAAACCACGCTCTTAACTTTGCCAGCGACTTACTCACCGCCGAAGGTGTCACGTTTATCCGCTTCGCCGCTTTGGTTACGCTGCGCTCCTGCATCAGCAGTTGCAGACAAAGCAGCAGATTGAGATCAAGCGTGGTGATGGATTTCTTCATGAGCGGCAACGGGGCGTCCAGGCGCGACGAACATAATCAGCAACAGGCTCACTATGCTACAGGCAATCAGAATCCCGATCAGCATATTCCATGCGCCGATACCAACCACCGCTGCCAGCCAAATCCACAGTGACGAACCGCAAACCTGCGCAATACCTAAGGTCGAGCTGGCTACGCCCGCGCGTAATGAAAACGGCCCTAACGCCTGACTCATCGCCACACCAAAACCTACCGAGAAACCGGCGCAAATCAGCGTGATACCAAACAGAGAAACCGCATGGGAAGGTGAAACGGCAAGAGTGATCCCCGCCGCCAGGAATAACACCTGCGAGGTGATCATCAACGTACGTGGCTTAAAAATTCCCAGCGCAAATGGCGTGGAGAATGAAACGGTCATGCTGACGCCAGCGGTCAGCGCCATAATGGTGGCGTATTCACCGCGCTCAAACCCCATGATTTCCATCAGCAATACCGGTGACGTGTTGACGAAAGTGAGGATCACCGAAACGCTGAGGGTGGTGATAACAACACGGCTGAGGAAAAAACGGTTAAGCAGCGACTCGCTATTTTCTCGTGGTTTATCCGAAGCTGCGGGGGCCGCTGGGCGCGTTTCTTTTAAAATAAACAAAGACAACATCAGTACCGCGATGCCCATCATTGCCATCGCCCAGAACAGACTCTGCCACGGGAATTTAAGCATAATCAGATGTCCGAGCACTGGCGCTAACACCGGAATGATGCAGGTAATACCGTTGAGTAATGACAGCACTTTAGCCCGACGTCGATCATCCAGCGTGTCGCGCAAAATAGCGAACGCCACTACGTAACAACAGCCTGCGCCCAACCCCTGTAGAAATCGGCCTGCAAGAAATAACGTGCTGGTTTCAGCCAGTGAACAGAACACCGAGGCAATAATAAATAGCGCCGCGCCGGGTATGGCGACCGGCTTTCTCCCTGAACGATCGGCCACTTTACCGGCAAATAACATCGCAGCTGCCATCCCCGCCAGATATACGGAGAACGCAATATGCAACTGCGCTTCGCTGGCATTGAGATCGGCGGCGATGCGCGGTAAACCAACGAGGTACATATCAATCCCGGCGGGATAAAGTAAAACCAGGGCAAAACTACAAATCAAAAAGCGGGACATGGGCTAAAGCGTCCTGATAGTAAGGTGACGCAAAGCATACGTGGTGAAGGAGGATCAGGCGAGTTGCCATTTGGACATAAGTGATTTCCTGAGAGGCAAGAAGCCAGCGAATGGCTGGCTTCTTGAAGGATTTAGCCAAATTTAGGTAACACGTTAAAGACGTTGCCGAACCAGCACAAAATCACGGTTATACCAAAGAGAATGACAATCGCCGGAATAAGATTGCCGCCCCAGACCGTGAACATCTGATTGGGAAACTTCTTGCGAGCTTTGATTGCAAGCACTGCGGGAATAATGACCGCCCAGATGGTGGCGCACAGCCCGGCACCGCCGATCCCGTAAATAAAGCCGTTCGGGAAGATCAGATACAACAACGCAGGTGGCAGGAAGGTTAACAGCACGGTTTTGAAACGCCCGCCGTGGGAGTTATCAATCTTAAACAGGTCCGCCAGATAATCGAACAACCCCAGCGTGACACCAAAGAACGAACTGGCAACAGCTAAGTTAGAGAACACCAGCAGGCAAAACTCGATAATGCCGTGCTGTTTGGTGCCGAGGAACGATTTCACCAGCGAATCAACGTTGCCGCCTGAGGAGATAATCGCCTTAAAGCTTTCTCGCGGAATATTCCCCATGGTGCAATAGAGCCAGAAGAGATAAATCACCAGCGCCAGCAGCGAACCAAATACCACGCTTTTGATTAACTTATCTTTGCGTTTTCCATAGCAAATAATCAGGCTGGGAATATTGCCGTGGAAACCAAATGACGCCAGACACACCGGCAAAGCCATAAAGATATACGGGAAGTAAGACGTTCCCGCAGTGGAGCTGGTGGCGTCGCGCAGAATGGAGTAATCGACCTGGAAGAAAAAAGAACCAAACACGATCACAAAGGAGATAATCTTCAGCCCGAGGAACAATGAGGTAATACGACTGGCGGCTAACGAACTTAACCACAATACGCTGGCAACGAAAATGGCTGTGCAGATCCCGACAATACGTGGATTAGCGTGATAACCCAAATTCATTGATATCGTTTCACTAATGATCGCACCATTAGCAGAGATATAGGCATAAGTGAGGATATAGAGAACGAAGGCAACGGTAATACCGCTGATAATGTTCCAGGTGTTACCGATTAAATCTTTGGTGATGGTGTTAAAACTGGAGCCGACGGGATAATTTAAATTTGCTTCTAATAACAATAACCCGGAATGAAGCATTGAAAACCAGGCAATGATAAGGATAAAGGCACCCCAGAAAAACCAGGCACCGGCAAGATCAACAGGTAAAGCAAACATACCTCCACCAATTACTGTACCTGCTATAACCATAACACCCCAAAATGCAGAGTGCTTTTTTTCAGCTTGATCAGTCATGATGCCACCTTTAGAGGAAGGCTATTTTTGTTATTGAGGATGTAGGGTAAGAGAGTGGCTAACATCCTTATAGCCACTCTGTAGTATTAATTAAACTTCTTTAAGTTTTGCGGTGAAGTGACGCAATACTTTCGGTTCGTACGTAAAGGTTAATCCTTTAATATTCGCCGCGTTCTCTTTCACATGTTTAAAGGCTTCAATAATGAAGTCCATATGTGTTTGAGTATATGTTGCGCGCGGAATGGTTAAACGCAGCAGTTCAGCCGGGCATGGCAGTTGTTTACCGGTTTTCGGATCGCGGCCTAACAGGAAAGAGCCAATTTCTACCGCACGGATACCGGCGACTTTATACAGCTCGCAGGCCAGCGCCTGTGCCGGGAACTGGTCTGCCGGGATATGCGGCAACAGTTTACCGGCATCAACGAATGCCGCGTGACCGCCCGCCTGCTGGCAGACAACGCCAATCTCTTCCAGACCATCGACCAGATACTGTACCTGCGCGATACGATAAGCCAGCCAGTCGAGATTCATGCCGTCATACAGACCTACCGCCAGACGCTCCATCGCGCCGCCTTCCAGGCCGCCATATGTCGGGAAGCCTTCCTGCACCACGCAAAGGGTTCTGCACTCGGTGTACACATCAAAGAAGCTGTCGTCTTTCATGCACAGCAGGCCGCCCATCGGCACCATCGCATCTTTCTTGGCGGACATCGCCAGCATATCGGCATATTTGTAGGTTTCGCGGGTGATCTGCTCGATGGTCCAGTCTTTGTATTCTGCTTCACGCTGCTTGATGAAATAGGCGTTTTCAGCAAAGCGCGCGGAGTCCATTACCACCGGAATATCGTATTTCTTCGCGATGCTGTACATCGCTTTTAAGTTTGCCAGTGAAACCGGCTGACCACCTGCAGAGTTACTGGTGATGGTTGCAACGATATACGGCACGTTATTCGGACCAACTTCTTCAATACCGCGTTCTAATCCCTCAAGGTCAAAGTTGCCTTTAAAGTCGTAACGCACGCCCGTATCGAAGGCTTCTTTGA
The DNA here is from genome assembly GCF_019375075.1 of Escherichia sp. XD33. Taxonomy (NCBI): domain Bacteria; kingdom Pseudomonadati; phylum Pseudomonadota; class Gammaproteobacteria; order Enterobacterales; family Enterobacteriaceae; genus Escherichia; species Escherichia sp. XD33. The sequence goes on along the minus strand of NZ_JAENDM010000008.1, from coordinate 117,978 downwards.
TATAGACGTTACGCACGGTACAGCCGTTGATCTGGCTATGGCCCTGCGTGGTATCAAAGAAATAGTTAGAGAACGCCACCATTTTGCTGCGATCCAGGCCTTTTTCCTGCTCGCGTTTTTTAATCAGTACCGGAATATAGATTTGCTCTGCGCCACGGCCCTGGTGAGTCGGAATGGTGTATTGATAACCAAAGATATTTTTCACTGACTCGGCTAACGCATAGTAGCTACGACTGCCGCTGTAGGCTTCGTCGCCGCGCATCATCGCAGCCTGCATGCTCTGCGTCACCGCCCCGGTGCCGCTGTCGGTCAGTAAATCGATAAACACATCTTCGCTATCCAGCAGGAACGGGTTCATACCGGATTTAATAATTGCCTCTTCACGATAAGCGCGAGTGGTACGTTTTACTGGCTCAATAACACGAATGCGGAACGGTTCAGGGAGATGTTTAAAGTTTTCCATTACATAATCCTTCATTTATTTTAATTACAGTGATCCCTGTGAATATTACATCTGCTATACCGATTAATTCGCCAGATATATATGCAAGCACCATCATTTACTAAAACAAGTAAATAAACGAGAGATGACCTTTGCAAAAGGCAAAATTAAGATATAGCAAACAAATAGATCACATTGAATCTAATCGGTTTGGCTCTGGTGATGGCTACAGAAGGGCAAATCAAGGGCGGTGATCGACAATTTTGTTGTCAATATTGAACCATTTTGAGGTCACACATATATGTAAGATATTCATAATGCACTTATCCTCGCAAGACACGAGGCTACATTATTACACTCAGAGTTTTTGTCTATTCTGAAATTGTTTAAATGTGAATCGAATCACAATCGTTCGGGGAGCAATATTAAATGCTTTTTTTAAAGATTATAAATTACGTAAGAATTTTAATGTTTAAAAAAAGGGTTGAGGAATAACAGGAGTGGTAACAATGAAGCGAAGCCGCATCTGACAGTCAGAATGCGGCTTCGTAAGCGCGGTTACTTACCAATACAGAAGCTGGAGAAAATCCGCCCCAGCAGGTCGTCTGAAGTAAATTCCCCGGTGATTTCGCTTAAGTTCTGCTGTGCCAGACGCAACTCTTCCGCCAGCAGTTCACCTGCCCAGGCTCCCAACAGTTGCGCTTTGCCCTGTTGTAGATGTTCCGCTGCCTGTTCCAGCGCCTGTAGGTGGCGACGACGCGCCAGGAAGCCGCCTTCCATGTTGGTGTCAAAGCCCATGCTCTGTTTGAGATGGTTACGCAGCACGTCCACGCCTTCACCAGTCCTTGCCGAGAGACGAATTAACGCGTGACCGTTCACTTCACTCATTCCCAGCGTTTCGCCGGTGATATCGGCTTTATTGCGCACCACGGTGATCGGCAGTTTCGCTGGCAGACGGGCAATAAATTCCGGCCAGATCTCTGCCGGATCCACGGCGTCTGTTGTGGTGCCATCGACCATAAACAGCACGCGGTCGGCCTGTTCAATTTCCTGCCACGCGCGCTCGATACCAATACGTTCTACTTCGTCACTGGCTTCACGTAGCCCGGCGGTATCGATGATATGCAGCGGCATTCCGTCAATGTGGATATGCTCACGCAGCACGTCACGCGTAGTTCCGGCGATATCGGTTACGATTGCCGCTTCACGCCCCGCCAGCGCGTTTAACAGGCTCGATTTACCGGCGTTAGGACGTCCGGCAATCACCACTTTCATCCCTTCGCGCAACAAACTACCCTGACGTGCTTCAGCACGCACTGCATCAAGATCGGCAATAACGTCATTGAGCTGGGCTTCAATTTTTCCGTCGGAGAGGAAATCGATCTCTTCATCGGGGAAATCAATTGCCGCTTCGACGTAAATGCGCAAGTGGGTGAGGGCTTCTACCAGATGATTAACCCGTGCGGAGAATGCGCCTTGCAGCGAGTTAAGTGCCGAACGGGCCGCCTGTTCCGAACTGGCGTCGATAAGATCGGCAATCGCCTCGGCCTGGGCTAAGTCAAGTTTATCGTTAAGAAACGCGCGTTCGGAAAACTCACCAGGGCGAGCAATCCGCAGGCCGGGAATGGTCAGAATGCGTTTTAACAGCAGGTCGAGGATCACCGGACCGCCATGACCTTGCAGTTCCAGCACATCTTCGCCGGTGAACGAGTTCGGGCCAGGGAACCATAGCGCAATCCCCTGATCGAGCACGCTGCCGTCGGCGTCTTTAAACGGAAGATAATCGGCGTAGCGCGGCTTAGGCAGTTTACCCAGCACGGTTTCGGCAACTTCACGGGCTTTGAAGCCGGAGATGCGCAGGATGCCAACGCCGCCACGTCCCGGAGGCGTGGCCTGGGCTACGATAGTGTCATTATCGCTCATGATGTTCCTGTTGCTTTGTGTGGCGGATGCGCGGTGCTTATCCGCCCTACGAAAAGAAAAAAGGCGGTCAACTGACCGCCCTTATTTTAGCGAAAACTCACCGAATCAGGATTTTTTCTTCTCGCGGCTATGCAGGCCACGTTTTTCCAGACCACGGTAAATCAGCTGCTGCTGAATAATGGTTACCAGGTTGCTGACGATATAGTACAGCACCAGACCTGACGGGAACCACAGGAAGAACACGGTGAAGATGACCGGCATAAAGGTCATGATCTTCTGCTGCATCGGGTCGGTCACTGTGGTCGGCGACATCTTCTGAATGAAGAACATCGTTACGCCCATCAGGATCGGCAGGATGTAGTACGGGTCCTGTGCCGACAGGTCGTGGATCCACAGTGCAAACGGTGCCTGACGCAGTTCAACGGAACCCATCAGCATGTAGTACAACGCCAGGAAGATTGGCATCTGGATCAGCAGCGGGAAGCAGCCGCCCAGCGGGTTAACCTTCTCAGCTTTGTACAGCGCCATCATTTCCTGGCTGATACGCTGTTTGTCATCGCCCAGACGCTCACGCATTGCCTGAATCTTCGGCTGCAACATACGCATCTTCGCCATGGAGGTGTACTGCGCTTTGGTCAGCGGGTACATGATGCCACGAACGATAAAGGTGATGATGATAATGGAGAAGCCCCAGTTACCCACAAAGCTATGGATCCATTTCAGCAGTTTGAACAGCGGCTGAGAGATGAACCACAACCAACCGTAATCAACGGTCAGATCCAGGTGCGGAGCAACAGCTGCCATTTTGTCCTGGATTTCCGGGCCAACCCACAGGGTGCTGTTCATCGCGCCAGTCTGACCAGGCTGAACCAGTACCGGCTGAGATTTATAGCCGATAGCGGCGATGCCGTTACCCAGATTAGCGGTATAGAAGTTGTTGGTACCGTCGTTATGCGGGATCCACGCCGTCGCGAAATACTGTTGCAGCATCGCCACCCAACCACCTTTCGAAGAGATGTTCAGGTTTTCGTTATCGGCAATGGTATCGAACTTGTATTTCTCATACTTCTCGTCAGGCGTGGAGTACGCCGCGCCACGGAAGGTGTGCAGTGCGAAGTTGCTGCTTCCGGTATCGAGATGCGGTGGCAGAGTGATGGATTGCTTCAACTGACCAAACGAGGAGATTTCCAGCGGTTTCTCGCCAGCGTTCTGCACGTTGTAGTTGACGTTGACAGCGTAATCACCACGTTTCAGGACAAACGTTTTGGTAAACGTGTTGCCTGCCGCGTCGGTATACGTCATCGGCACCTGCAGTTCGTTTTGACCTTCAGCCAGCACATAAGCGTCTTTTTCAACGTTATACAGCGGACGCGGGCCGTTAGCCGGGTTATCCGGGCCATCACGACCGGTCAGACCGCTCTGTGCCTGATAAATAAACTGCGGTGAAGTTTCCAACAGCTGGAACGGCTGGGTAGAGTTCAGCTCTTTCGGGTAAGCAGGCAGCAGAGCTTGCTCAACATCACCACCACGGGTGTTGATGGTCAGATCAAGCACGTCGGTCTTAACCGAGATCAGTTTCCCCTGGCCACTGGCCGGTACGCCCTGGTCGGCGGCGCTACCCGCTGCGGTGGTCGTTGTCTGCGTGGTCTGTTGGGCCTGAGGTTGCGGGTTTTTATCCTGCTCCCAGGCTTGCCAGATCATGAAAGACACGAACAGCAAAGCGATGACTAAAAGATTGCGTTGCGAATCCATCGTTAGTGTTCTCTGGTATCAAATGGTCCGGGCGGGACGGGATCGTCACCACCAGGGTGTAAAGGGTGGCATTTTAATACGCGTTTCACCGTCAACCAACTGCCTTTTATCACTCCAAACCTGCGCAATGCCTCAATTCCGTAGCTTGAACAGGTTGGAGTGAAACGACAATGCGGCCCGAGTAGCGGACTAATCAGGCGTTGATAGACCCGAATGAGGGCTATCAGGACCCGCGAGCCAGGCGACAGTGGCGGCGCCATAATTTTTCCAACGCTTCCGAGAGAGCACGGTTATCGAGGTCGGCAACCCCTTTTTTCGCCACCACCACGAAATCCATAGCCGGGAGTTCATGTTGGCGCAGACGGAAGCTTTCACGCGTCAGACGTTTAATCCGATTGCGTTCATGGGCGCGTCGAACGTTTTTCTTGGCGACTGTAAGACCGATACGGGGATGCCCCAGCGAATTCAGGCGGCCGAGAATGGTAATTTGCGGCGTGCCAGCCCGTTGTGGCTGCTGGAAGACGAATGTGAATTGACTGGGAGTTAACAAGCGTAACTCCCTGGGAAATGCGAGCTTAACCACTCAGGGGTTAGCTTTATTACTTAGAAACGGTCAGACGAGCGCGGCCTTTAGCACGACGACGTGCCAGAACCTGACGACCATTTTTAGTAGCCATACGAGCACGGAAGCCGTGAGAACGGTTGCGCTTCAGTACAGACGGTTGAAAAGTGCGTTTCATGGCGATTTCTACCTAAACTTGAATAAATTCAATGGCTTTATTGGATATCCGCCGAAAAATGAAACGATGGACACCGAAGCCATGGGTGATTAAAGAGGCCGGATTGTAATAATTGTACACTCCGGAGTCAATTCTCTTTCCTTATTTACCGCGCTTTTCCGCACCTTTTCGCAGGGAAAATGTACGACCTCACACCAGTGGAAACCAGCATGGCGCGCCGGGTGGAGGATTATACGGGCTGATGGGTAAAGCGCAAGGATCGTCCTGGATCTTTATTAGATCGATTAAGCCAATTTTTGTCTATGGTCATTAAATTTTCCAATATGCGGCGTAAATCGTGCCCGCCTCGCGGCAGGATCGTTTACACTTAGCGAGTTCTGGAAAGTCCTGTGGATAAATCGGGAAAATCTGTGAGAAACAGAAGATCTCTTGCGCAGTTTAGGCTATGATCCGCGGTCCCGATCGTTTTGCAGGATCTTGATCGGGCATATAACCGCAGACAGCGGTTCGTGCGTCACCCTCAAGCAGGGTCTTTTCGACGTACGTCAACAATCATGAATGTTTCAGCCTTAGTCATTATCGACTTTTGTTCGAGTGGAGTCCGCCGTGTCACTTTCGCTTTGGCAGCAGTGTCTTGCCCGATTGCAGGATGAGTTACCAGCCACAGAATTCAGTATGTGGATACGCCCATTGCAGGCGGAACTGAGCGATAACACGCTGGCCCTGTACGCGCCAAACCGTTTTGTCCTCGATTGGGTACGGGACAAGTACCTTAATAATATCAATGGACTGCTAACCAGTTTCTGCGGAGCGGATGCCCCACAGCTGCGTTTTGAAGTCGGCACCAAACCGGTGACGCAAACGCCACAAGCGGCAGTGACGAGCAACGTCGCGGCCCCTGCACAGGTGGCGCAAACGCAGCCGCAACGTGCTGCGCCTTCTACGCGCTCAGGTTGGGATAACGTCCCGGCCCCGGCAGAACCGACCTATCGTTCTAACGTAAACGTCAAACACACGTTTGATAACTTCGTTGAAGGTAAATCTAACCAACTGGCGCGCGCGGCGGCTCGCCAGGTGGCGGATAACCCTGGCGGTGCCTATAACCCGTTGTTCCTTTATGGCGGCACGGGTCTGGGTAAAACTCACCTGCTGCATGCGGTGGGTAACGGCATTATGGCGCGCAAGCCGAATGCCAAAGTGGTTTATATGCACTCCGAGCGCTTTGTTCAGGACATGGTTAAAGCCCTGCAAAACAACGCGATCGAAGAGTTTAAACGCTACTACCGTTCCGTAGATGCACTGCTGATCGACGATATTCAGTTTTTTGCTAATAAAGAACGATCTCAGGAAGAGTTTTTCCACACCTTCAACGCCCTGCTGGAAGGTAATCAACAGATCATTCTCACCTCGGATCGCTATCCGAAAGAGATCAACGGCGTTGAGGATCGTTTGAAATCCCGCTTCGGTTGGGGACTGACTGTGGCGATCGAACCGCCAGAGCTGGAAACCCGTGTGGCGATCCTGATGAAAAAGGCCGACGAAAACGACATTCGTTTGCCGGGCGAAGTGGCGTTCTTTATCGCCAAGCGTCTACGATCTAACGTACGTGAGCTGGAAGGGGCGCTGAACCGCGTCATTGCCAATGCCAACTTTACCGGACGGGCGATCACCATCGACTTCGTGCGTGAGGCGCTGCGCGACTTGCTGGCATTGCAGGAAAAACTGGTCACCATCGACAATATTCAGAAGACGGTGGCGGAGTACTACAAGATCAAAGTCGCGGATCTCCTTTCCAAGCGTCGATCCCGCTCGGTGGCGCGTCCGCGCCAGATGGCGATGGCGCTGGCGAAAGAGCTGACTAACCACAGTCTGCCGGAGATTGGCGATGCGTTTGGTGGCCGTGACCACACGACGGTGCTTCATGCCTGCCGTAAGATCGAGCAGTTGCGTGAAGAGAGCCACGATATCAAAGAAGATTTTTCAAATTTAATCAGAACATTGTCATCGTAAACCTATGAAATTTACCGTAGAACGTGAGCATTTATTAAAACCGCTACAACAGGTGAGCGGTCCGTTAGGTGGTCGTCCTACGCTACCGATTCTCGGTAATCTGCTGTTACAGGTTGCTGACGGTACGTTGTCGCTGACCGGTACTGATCTCGAGATGGAAATGGTGGCACGTGTTGCGCTGGTTCAGCCACACGAGCCAGGAGCGACGACCGTTCCGGCGCGCAAATTCTTTGATATCTGCCGTGGTCTGCCTGAAGGCGCGGAAATTGCCGTGCAGCTGGAAGGTGAACGGATGCTGGTACGCTCCGGGCGTAGCCGTTTTTCGCTGTCTACCCTGCCAGCGGCGGATTTCCCGAACCTCGATGACTGGCAGAGTGAAGTCGAATTTACCCTGCCGCAGGCAACGATGAAGCGTCTGATTGAAGCGACCCAGTTTTCTATGGCGCATCAGGACGTTCGCTATTACTTAAATGGTATGCTGTTTGAAACCGAAGGTGAAGAACTGCGCACCGTGGCAACCGACGGCCACCGTCTGGCGGTCTGTTCAATGCCAATTGGTCAATCTTTGCCAAGCCATTCGGTGATCGTACCGCGTAAAGGCGTGATTGAACTGATGCGTATGCTCGACGGCGGCGACAATCCGCTGCGCGTACAGATTGGCAGCAACAACATTCGCGCCCACGTTGGCGACTTTATCTTCACCTCCAAACTGGTGGATGGTCGCTTCCCGGATTATCGCCGCGTTCTGCCGAAGAACCCGGACAAACATCTGGAAGCTGGCTGCGATCTGCTCAAGCAGGCGTTTGCTCGCGCGGCGATTCTCTCTAACGAGAAATTCCGCGGCGTACGTCTTTATGTCAGCGAAAACCAGCTGAAAATCACCGCCAACAACCCGGAACAGGAAGAAGCGGAAGAGATCCTCGACGTTACCTATAGCGGTGCGGAGATGGAAATCGGCTTCAACGTCAGTTATGTGCTGGATGTTCTGAACGCGCTGAAATGCGAAAACGTCCGCATGATGCTGACCGATTCGGTTTCCAGCGTGCAGATTGAAGATGCGGCCAGCCAGAGCGCGGCTTATGTTGTCATGCCAATGAGACTGTAATGTCCCTCACCCGCTTGTTGATCCGCGATTTCCGCAACATTGAAACCGCGGATCTCGCCTTATCTCCCGGCTTTAACTTTCTGGTAGGTGCCAACGGCAGTGGCAAAACCAGCGTGCTGGAAGCCATCTATACGCTCGGCCATGGTCGGGCGTTTCGCAGTTTGCAGATTGGTCGCGTCATTCGCCATGAGCAGGAGGCGTTTGTTCTCCACGGGCGATTACAGGGCGAAGAGCGCGAGACAGCGATTGGCTTAACCAAAGACAAACAGGGCGACAGCAAAGTCCGCATCGACGGTACAGACGGGCATAAGGTCGCGGAACTGGCGCACCTGATGCCAATGCAGTTGATAACGCCAGAAGGGTTTACTTTACTCAACGGCGGCCCCAAATACAGAAGAGCATTCCTCGACTGGGGATGCTTTCACAACGAACCCGGATTTTTCACCGCCTGGAGCAATCTCAAGCGATTGCTCAAGCAGCGCAATGCGGCGCTGCGCCAGGTGACACGTTACGAACAGCTACGCCCGTGGGATAAAGAGCTGATCCCGCTGGCGGAGCAAATCAGCACCTGGCGCGCGGAGTATAGCGCCGGTATCGCGGCCGATATGGCTGATACCTGTAAGCAATTTCTCCCTGAGTTTTCTCTGACTTTCTCTTTCCAGCGCGGCTGGGAGAAAGAGACAGAATATGCTGAGGTGCTGGAACGTAATTTTGAACGCGATCGCCAGCTAACCTACACCGCGCACGGCCCGCACAAAGCGGACTTACGCATTCGCGCCGACGGTGCGCCGGTGGAAGATACCTTATCGCGTGGGCAGCTTAAGCTGTTGATGTGCGCCTTACGTCTGGCGCAAGGAGAGTTCCTCACCCGTGAAAGCGGGCGGCGGTGTCTCTACCTGATAGATGATTTTGCCTCTGAGCTTGATGATGAGCGTCGCGGGCTGCTTGCCAGCCGCTTAAAAGCGACGCAATCACAGGTCTTTGTCAGCGCGATCAGTGCTGAACACGTTATAGACATGTCGGACGAAAATTCGAAGATGTTTACCGTGGAAAAGGGTAAAATAACGGATTAACCCAAGTATAAATGAGCGAGAAACGTTGATGTCGAATTCTTATGACTCCTCCAGTATCAAAGTCCTGAAAGGGCTGGATGCGGTGCGTAAGCGCCCGGGTATGTATATCGGCGACACGGATGACGGCACCGGTCTGCACCACATGGTATTCGAGGTGGTAGATAACGCTATCGACGAAGCGCTCGCGGGTCACTGTAAAGAAATTATCGTCACCATTCACGCCGATAACTCTGTCTCTGTACAGGATGACGGGCGCGGCATTCCGACCGGTATTCACCCGGAAGAGGGCGTATCGGCGGCGGAAGTGATCATGACCGTTCTGCACGCAGGCGGTAAATTTGACGATAACTCCTATAAAGTGTCCGGCGGTCTGCACGGCGTTGGTGTTTCGGTAGTAAACGCCCTGTCGCAAAAACTGGAGCTGGTTATCCAGCGCGAGGGTAAAATTCACCGTCAGATCTACGAACACGGTGTACCGCAGGCCCCGCTGGCGGTTACCGGCGAGACTGAAAAAACCGGCACCATGGTGCGTTTCTGGCCCAGCCTCGAAACCTTCACCAATGTGACCGAGTTCGAATATGAAATTCTGGCGAAACGTCTGCGTGAGTTGTCGTTCCTCAACTCCGGCGTTTCCATTCGTCTGCGCGACAAGCGCGACGGCAAAGAAGACCACTTCCACTATGAAGGCGGCATCAAGGCGTTCGTTGAATATCTGAACAAGAACAAAACGCCGATCCACCCGAATATCTTCTACTTCTCCACTGAAAAAGACGGTATTGGCGTCGAAGTGGCGTTGCAGTGGAACGATGGCTTCCAGGAAAACATCTACTGCTTTACCAACAACATTCCGCAGCGTGACGGCGGTACTCACCTGGCAGGCTTCCGTGCGGCGATGACCCGTACCCTGAACGCCTACATGGACAAAGAAGGCTACAGCAAAAAAGCCAAAGTCAGCGCCACCGGTGACGATGCGCGTGAAGGCCTGATTGCGGTCGTTTCCGTGAAAGTGCCGGACCCGAAATTCTCCTCCCAGACCAAAGACAAACTGGTTTCTTCTGAGGTGAAATCGGCGGTTGAACAGCAGATGAACGAACTGCTGGCAGAATACCTGCTGGAAAACCCAACCGACGCGAAAATCGTGGTTGGCAAAATTATCGATGCTGCCCGTGCCCGTGAAGCGGCGCGTCGCGCGCGTGAAATGACCCGCCGTAAAGGTGCGCTCGACTTAGCGGGCCTGCCGGGCAAACTGGCAGACTGCCAGGAACGCGATCCGGCGCTTTCCGAACTGTACCTGGTGGAAGGGGACTCCGCGGGCGGCTCTGCGAAGCAGGGGCGTAACCGCAAGAACCAGGCGATTCTGCCGCTGAAGGGTAAAATCCTCAACGTCGAGAAAGCGCGCTTCGATAAGATGCTCTCTTCTCAGGAAGTGGCGACGCTTATCACCGCGCTTGGCTGTGGTATCGGTCGTGACGAGTACAACCCGGACAAACTGCGTTATCACAGCATCATCATCATGACCGATGCGGACGTCGACGGCTCGCACATTCGTACGCTGCTGTTGACCTTCTTCTATCGTCAGATGCCGGAAATCGTTGAACGCGGTCACGTCTACATCGCTCAGCCGCCGCTGTACAAAGTGAAGAAAGGCAAGCAGGAACAGTACATTAAAGACGACGAAGCGATGGATCAGTACCAGATCTCTATCGCGCTGGACGGCGCAACGCTGCACACCAACGCCAGTGCACCGGCATTGGCTGGCGAAGCGTTAGAGAAACTGGTATCTGAGTACAACGCGACGCAGAAAATGATCAATCGTATGGAGCGTCGTTATCCGAAAGCAATGCTGAAAGAGCTTATCTATCAGCCGACGTTGACGGAAGCTGACCTTTCTGATGAGCAGACCGTTACCCGCTGGGTGAACGCGCTGGTCAGCGAACTGAACGACAAAGAACAGCACGGCAGCCAGTGGAAGTTTGATGTTCACACCAATGCTGAGCAAAACCTGTTCGAGCCGATTGTTCGCGTGCGTACCCACGGTGTGGATACTGACTATCCGCTGGATCACGAGTTTATCACCGGTGGCGAATATCGTCGTATCTGCACGCTGGGTGAGAAACTGCGTGGCTTGCTGGAAGAAGATGCGTTTATCGAACGTGGCGAGCGTCGTCAGCCGGTAGCCAGCTTCGAGCAGGCGCTGGACTGGCTGGTGAAAGAGTCCCGTCGCGGCCTCTCCATCCAGCGTTATAAAGGTCTGGGCGAGATGAACCCGGAACAGCTGTGGGAAACCACTATGGACCCGGAAAGTCGTCGTATGCTGCGCGTTACCGTTAAAGATGCGATTGCTGCCGACCAGTTGTTCACCACGCTGATGGGCGACGCCGTTGAACCGCGCCGTGCGTTTATTGAAGAGAACGCCCTGAAAGCGGCGAATATCGATATTTAATGGCGCTAACCATGCGAGCGTGCCTGATGCGCTACGCTTATCAGGCCTACGAAAATCTTGCAATGTATTGAATTTTCATGATTTTGTAGGCCGGATAAGGCGTTCACGCCGCATCCGGCAAGAAGCTATAAGAAAAGGGCGGAGATCATCTCCGCCCTTTTTATTTCTGCAATCCGCAATTATCATCCCGCAAATCTATACTTTTTGGGTCAACACGTAACGCTTTACAGGTGATTATCATGGGGCTTTTTGATGAAGTTGTCGGTGCCTTTCTGAAAGGCGATGCGGGGAAATATCAGGCTATTTTAAGTTGGGTTGAGGAGCAGGGCGGCATTCAGGTGCTGCTGGAAAAACTGCAAAGTGGCGGCTTAGGGGCCATTCTCTCAACCTGGCTGAGTAATCAACAGGGCAATCAATCGGTTAGTGGCGAGCAACTGGAATCGGCGCTCGGCACAAATGCGGTGTCCGATCTCGGGCAAAAACTTGGCGTGGATACCAGTACAGCTTCCAGTTTACTGGCAGAACAATTGCCGAAGATTATTGATGCGCTCTCACCGCAAGGTGAAGTGTCACCACAAGCCAATAACGATCTGCTTTCCGCAGGCATGGAACTGCTGAAAGGGAAACTCTTCCGCTAAGCAAAAAGGGAGCACGCAACGCGCGTTGCATCCCCCTTTTCCCTCGGGTGTTGTACTGATTTTTGAGCGGAATCGCGTTAGCATGGGTCAGGAACCAATCTACCTGGGGAACTCATGGCTATTAAACTCATTGCTATCGATATGGATGGCACCCTTCTGCTGCCCGATCACACCATTTCACCCGCCGTTAAAAATGCGATTGCCGCAGCTCGCGCCCGTGGCGTGAATGTCGTGCTAACGACGGGTCGCCCGTATGCAGGTGTGCACAACTACCTGAAAGAGCTGCATATGGAACAGCCGGGCGACTACTGCATTACTTATAACGGCGCGCTGGTACAGAAGGCCGCTGATGGTAGCACCGTGGCGCAAACTGCTCTCAGCTATGACGACTATCGTTTCCTGGAAAAACTCTCTCGCGAAGTCGGTTCTCATTTCCACGCCCTGGACCGCACCACGCTGTACACCGCCAACCGTGATATCAGCTACTACACGGTGCATGAATCCTTCGTTGCCACCATTCCGCTGGTGTTCTGCGAAGCGGAGAAAATGGACCCCAATACCCAGTTCCTGAAAGTGATGATGATTGATGAACCCGCCATCCTCGACCAGGCTATCGCGCGTATTCCGCAGGAAGTGAAAGAGAAATATACCGTGCTGAAAAGTGCGCCGTACTTCCTCGAAATCCTCGATAAACGCGTTAACAAAGGTACGGGGGTGAAATCACTGGCCGACGTGTTAGGTATTAAACCGGAAGAAATCATGGCGATTGGCGATCAGGAAAACGATATCGCAATGATTGAATATGCAGGCGTCGGTGTGGCGATGGATAACGCTATTCCTTCAGTGAAAGAAGTGGCGAACTTTGTCACCAAATCTAACCTTGAAGATGGCGTGGCGTTTGCTATTGAGAAGTATGTGCTGAATTAATCTGTGGGCGGGCAAACAGCATAAACGCGTTTGCCCGCTTACTGATTATTGGTTTACTGCATATACAACCAGAAATTGCAGCGGTGCAGTAATGATGTCCAGCGTAACAGTCACTGGCAGTAATGCTGCGGAAACACCATCCGGAATGCCTCTGGGTGAATAGTATTCATAAAATCGCACTTTAAATGGATGGTAGAACGCCATCACCTTTGAGTAATCCATGTTTTTATTTTTCTCATGGATTGTGCCTTTTAGGTTTTCCAGTGACCTGGTACAGTGTTGAACACCACAGGCAAAACCATAATGCGTTGCCAGTGCCTTTTCTTCTTCGTTATTCCAGTAGTAGTAAAGCGATATTGTGCCGGTAAATTTCTTTTTCCCCGCATTTAAAACAAATCTTGCGTCATCGGCAACCTGAATATTGTGCCGGTTAAGTGCTGGATCATTGAGCATCTTAACGATGTCATCGGCACCATCAGTGATAAGGTAATCCAGCGATTCCCCTACAAAAACATAGCCTTTTGTTCCATTACTATCTTTTGCCTGCGATAGCCCAGTGATGGTGTCTGACTGCGATTGATACTTTCCTGAACTACCCTTTGCGGTATGGGAAACCAGAGCATACGAGATACAGCCTGAAAGCATCAGCGCCAGTGGGAATAAACCGGCAGCCTTAAAAAATCCCTTAAAATTCAACTTCATGATTAATCCTTTAAACGAGTAGCTAAGCCGTTGAAAGCATACTCTTCTTTCCCTCCTGTTTAGCGCCTGATATCCCTTTTCAGATTTCTGCCCGACGCATGTCATTTTTTTATGCATTGTTCTTTTTGTGATCTAAATTGTAGTACAACAATATAAGTTTGTACTACATTACACGCACAGCAAACGCGAACGTCATCACGCTGGTACTACAAAGTTGCCGCGTTATGCATCGATCGGGGTAAAGTAGAGAAGAACATACAGAGCACAAGGACTCTCCATGACTCTCAATAAAACCGATCGCATTGTCATTACGCTGGGTAAACAGATCGTTCACGGCAAATACGTGCCAGGCTCGCCGCTTCCGGCTGAGGCGGAACTCTGTGAGGAGTTTGCAACCTCGCGCAACATCATCCGTGAGGTGTTCCGTTCGCTGATGGCGAAGCGGCTGATTGAAATGAAACGTTATCGCGGGGCGTTTGTGGCACCGCGTAACCAGTGGAATTACCTCGACACTGACGTACTGCAATGGGTGCTGGAAAATGACTACGACCCACGGCTTATCAGTGCCATGAGCGAAGTGCGAAATCTGGTGGAACCGGCGATTGCCCGTTGGGCAGCAGAGCGCGCGACTTCCAGCGATCTGGCGCAGATTGAATCGGCGCTGAACGAGATGATTGCCAACAATCAGGACCGCGAAGCGTTTAACGAAGCGGATATTCGCTACCACGAGGCGGTGCTGCAGTCGGTGCATAACCCGGTGTTACAGCAACTTAGCATTGCGATCAGTTCGCTGCAGCGGGCGGTTTTTGAACGAACCTGGATGGGCGATGAGGCCAACATGCCGCAAACGCTCCAGGAACATAAGGCGCTGTTCGATGCGATACGGCATCAGGACGGCGATGCGGCAGAGCAGGCGGCGCTTACCATGATCGCCAGCTCGACACGAAGGTTAAAGGAAATCACATGACAGCTCGCTACATCGCAATTGACTGGGGATCGACCAATCTTCGCGCCTGGCTTTATCAGGGCGACCACTGCCTGGAGAGCAGGCAATCAGAAGCAGGCGTCACGCGCCTGAACGGAAAATCTCCGGCTGCGGTGTTAGCAGAAGTCACGACCGACTGGCGTGAAGAGAATACGCCAGTGGTAATGGCAGGAATGGTCGGCAGCAATGTCGGCTGGAAAGTTGCTCCGTATTTATCTGTTCCTGCCCGTTTTTCGTCTATTGGCGAACAATTAACGTCTGTTGGCGACAATATCTGGATTATTCCCGGATTATGCGTCTCTCATGACGATAACCACAATGTGATGCGCGGCGAAGAAACACAATTGATCGGCGCGCGAACTCTGGCTCCTTCCTCTCTTTATGTTATGCCCGGTACGCATTGCAAATGGGTGCAGGCCGATAGCCAGCAAATCAACGATTTTCGCACCGTGATGACCGGTGAATTACATCATTTACTGTTAAATCACTCATTGATTGGCGCAGGTTTGCCGCCGCAGGAAAACTCTGCCGATGCCTTCGCGGCTGGCCTTGAGCGCGGCCTTAATGCGCCCGCCATATTGCCGCAGCTTTTTGAAGTTCGCGCCTCGCATGTGCTGGGAACACTTCCCCGCGAACAGGTCAGCGAATTTCTCTCTGGTTTGTTGATTGGCGCAGAGGTTGCCAGTATGCGCGACTATGTGACCCATCAACACGCCATCACCCTTGTCGCCGGAACATCGCTGACCGCGCGCTACCAGCAAGCCTTTCAGGCGATGGGTTGCGACGTGACGGCGGTGGCGGGCGACACGGCATTTCAGGCTGGTATAAGGAGCATCGCTCATGCAGTGGCAAACTAAACTTCCGCTGATCGCCATTTTGCGCGGCATTAAGCCCGACGAGGCGCTGGCGCATGTTGGCGCGGTGATTGACGCCGGGTTCGACGCGGTTGAAATCCCGCTGAATTCCCCACAATGGGAGCAAAGCATTCCCGCCATCGTTGATGCGTATGGCGACAAGGCGTTGATTGGCGCAGGTACGGTACTGAAACCTGAACAGGTCGATGCGCTCGCCAGGATGGGCTGTCAGCTCATCGTTACGCCCAATATCCATAGTGAAGTGATCCGCCGTGCGGTGGGCTACGGCATGACCGTCTGCCCCGGCTGCGCGACGGCGACCGAAGCCTTTACCGCGCTCGAAGCGGGCGCGCAGGCGCTGAAAATATTTCCGTCATCGGCTTTTGGTCCGCAATACATCAAAGCGTTAAAAGCGGTATTGCCATCGGACATCGCAGTCTTTGCCGTTGGCGGCGTGACGCCAGAAAACCTGGCGCAGTGGATAGACGCAGGTTGTGCTGGGGCGGGCTTAGGCAGCGATCTCTATCGCGCCGGGCAGTCCGTAGAACGCACCGCGCAGCAGGCAGCAGCATTTGTTAAGGCGTATCGAGAGGCAGTGCAATGAAAATCACCAAAATTACCACGTATCGTTTACCTCCCCGCTGGATGTTCCTGAAAATTGAAACCGATGAAGGCGTGGTCGGCTGGGGCGAGCCAGTGATTGAAGGCCGCGCCCGCACGGTGGAAGCGGCAGTTCACGAGCTGAGCGACTATTTGATTGGTCAGGATCCATCGCGCATCAACGACTTATGGCAAGTGATGTATCGCGCCGGATTTTATCGTGGCGGTCCAATCCTGATGAGCGCCATCGCCGGGATCGACCAGGCGTTATGGGATATCAAAGGCAAAGTGCTGAATGCGCCGGTCTGGCAACTGATGGGCGGCCTGGTTCGCGACAAAATTAAAGCCTACAGTTGGGTCGGCGGCGATCGTCCGGCGGATGTTATCGACGGCATTAAAACGCTACGCGAAATCGGCTTCGATACCTTTAAACTGAACGGTTGTGAAGAACTGGGGCTAATTGATAACTCCCGCGCGGTAGATGCGGCAGTCAACACCGTGGCACAAATTCGTGAAGCTTTTGGCAATCAGATTGAGTTTGGTCTTGATTTCCACGGTCGCGTCAGCGCGCCGATGGCGAAAGTGCTGATTAAAGAACTGGAGCCGTATCGCCCACTGTTTATTGAAGAGCCGGTGCTGGCAGAACAAGCCGAATACTACCCGAAACTGGCGGCACAAACGCATATTCCGCTGGCGGCGGGTGAGCGCATGTTCTCACGCTTCGATTTTAAACGCGTGCTGGAGGCGGGCGGTATTTCGATTCTGCAACCGGATCTCTCCCACGCGGGCGGTATTACCGAATGCTACAAAATTGCCGGAATGGCAGAAGCCTATGATGTGACCCTTGCGCCGCACTGTCCGCTCGGACCGATTGCACTGGCGGCTTGTCTGCATATCGACTTTGTTTCCTATAACGCGGTACTTCAGGAACAAAGTATGGGCATTCATTACAACAAAGGCGCGGAGTTACTCGACTTTGTGAAAAACAAAGAAGACTTCAGCATGGTTGGCGGCTTCTTTAAACCGTTAACGAAACCGGGCTTAGGCGTGGAAATCGACGAAGCTAAAGTTATTGAGTTCAGTAAAAATGCCCCGGACTGGCGTAATCCGCTCTGGCGTCATGAAGATAACAGCGTAGCAGAGTGGTAATTCCTGCCACGTAAGCCCCTCATCGGGCACTAAAACAGCAATACAAAAATATAACCCTCTGTAAATTACAGGGCATGGTGAGCGGCTTCGCTATGCCCAAAATCTGGAGAAAGCTCGCTATGGATATTCCCGTTAATGCAGCAAAGCCGGGGCGTCGGCGTTATCTGACGCTGGTGATGATCTTTATTACGGTGGTCATTTGTTATGTTGACCGCGCTAACCTGGCCGTGGCTTCCGCCCATATTCAGGAAGAGTTCGGCATTACGAAAGCGGAAATGGGCTATGTATTTTCGGCCTTCGCCTGGCTTTATACGCTATGCCAGATCCCCGGCGGTTGGTTTTTAGATCGCGTAGGTTCTCGCGTGACTTATTTTATTGCGATATTTGGTTGGTCAGTGGCGACTTTATTCCAGGGCTTTGCCACGGGATTAATGTCATTAATTGGTCTGCGTGCGATAACCGGTATTTTCGAAGCGCCCGCTTTCCCGACCAATAACCGGATGGTGACCAGCTGGTTCCCGGAACATGAACGCGCTTCCGCCGTTGGTTTTTATACGTCTGGTCAGTTTGTCGGTCTGGCGTTTTTGACTCCGCTGCTGATCTGGATTCAGGAGATGTTGAGCTGGCACTGGGTGTTCATTGTCACTGGTGGTATCGGCATTATCTGGTCGCTGATTTGGTTTAAGGTTTATCAGCCGCCGCGCCTGACCAAAGGTATCAGCAAAGCTGAACTGGATTACATTCGTGATGGCGGCGGTCTGGTGGATGGTGATGCGCCGGTGAAAAAAGAGGCACGTCAGCCGTTAACAGCCAAAGACTGGAAGCTGGTGTTCCATCGTAAACTGATCGGCGTTTATCTTGGGCAATTTGCGGTGGCTTCTACACTGTGGTTTTTCTTAACCTGGTTCCCGAACTATTTAACCCAGGAAAAAGGAATCACGGCGCTGAAAGCAGGCTTTATGACCACGGTGCCATTCCTCGCGGCGTTTGTCGGCGTCCTGCTCTCTGGCTGGGTCGCGGATCTGCTGGTACGTAAGGGCTTTTCACTGGGCTTTGCGCGTAAAACGCCGATTATCTGCGGCTTGCTGATCTCCACCTGCATTATGGGCGCTAACTACACTAACGATCCGATGATGATTATGTGCCTGATGGCGCTGGCATTCTTCGGTAACGGTTTTGCTTCGATTACCTGGTCGCTGGTCTCTTCTCTGGCACCGATGCGCCTGATTGGTTTAACCGGCGGCGTGTTTAACTTCGCCGGTGGTCTGGGCGGCATCACCGTTCCGCTGGTGGTGGGGTACCTGGCGCAGGGTTACGGTTTCGCACCTGCACTGGTTTATATCTCCGCCGTCGCGTTGATTGGCGCGCTCTCTTACATCCTGCTGGTGGGCGATGTGAAGCGCGTTGGCTAATCTTTCAACTGTGGAATATGCGCCATACCACTGCGCATAATCCACTTTCTTAAAGCCGGTGCGGTCAGGCATCGGCTTTTTACTATCTTGCCGAAGAGTTTTAAACGCAGTTTGCGGGTGGCGCGCCAGTAAGCGGTATTGAGCTTCTCTGGCTGCTTCAGTAACACCGCACGCAGAATGTCTGCGCTATCCAGCGCATAGCTAATCCCCTCCAGCGAACTGGCGCTGATAAATCCTGCCGCTTCGCCAATCAGAAAGGCGTTGTCCTTACCGCAGACAAAATCCTGCCAGCGTGAGGGAAACAGCACCGTGCATTTTTCGCTTTTCACCGCCTTACCAAACTGGAATTGAAAGGCGCTCATTTTCTCTTTCAGCGTCGTGAAACGCGTCTGACCGTCTTTCATTGGATAAGCACCGCCAAAGATAAAATAACCGTCTTTGCTGATACTCCATGAATAACAGTTAGTTATCGAATTATCAAAGATGCAGGAGTAGAACGGCACCGGATGTTTCTCCGCGAACCACTGCTGGATAGCGACATATTTACGGATTTGATGATCCGGGTAGAGATGTCGCCGCACCATCGAGTTTGCGCCATCGGCACCGACCAGATAGCGGGCGGTAATATGTTGCTCCCAGCCGTCTGCACGAAAAATGACATGCCATTTATCATCCTCACGCCAGATTTTTCGGCACAGGCTATCGTGATAAACCTCAACGCTGGTGGGGATCAGCGATTTCATCCACAAGTCGAAAGCATGGCGATTAATATTGATATAGCTTCGCTGGTAGTTACGCGTGAGCGATGCGGCGACGTCGACAGTTTTGACGCTGAAAATCTGCGGGTTGGCGATCACATCGACAGGAAGCGTCAGTCCATCGCGAATAAAAGATCGCTGCGCGTCCGGTGCCAGCAGACCGCCGCAAGGTTTGCTGAAACCTTCAGTACCACACTGGTGCTTTTTATCCAGCGCGATCACCTGCATTTTGCCTGCTAATTTTCGCGCCAACGCCGATCCTGCCGGGCCGATGCCAATAATCGCCACGTCGAAATGTTCCATCTTTTCACTCACATTCATCACGATGGCAAAAGACTATTGTCTGAAAGTGAAGTCCTTGTGAAGTATGATGGCGGGACCCGTTTTGTATCAGGACCGCGCCATGAAACAGATAACCTTTGCTCCCCGTAATCACCTGCTCACCAATACCAATACCTGGACGCCCGACAGCCAGTGGCTGGTATTTGACGTGCGTCCTTCTGGCGCGTCGTTTACCGGAGAGAGCATTGAGCGTGTGAATATCCATACCGGCGAGGTCGAGGTTATCTATCGCGCGTCACAGGGCGCACACGTCGGCGTGGTGACCGTTCATCCGAAGTCAGAGAAGTATGTCTTCATCCACGGCCCGGAAAATCCTGATGAAACATGGCATTACGACTTCCATCATCGGCGCGGAGTGATTGTTGAAGGCGGCAAGATGAGTAACCTTGATGCGATGGATATTACCGCGCCGTATACGCCTGGAGCGCTGCGCGGCGGCAGCCATGTGCATGTCTTTAGCCCGAACGGTGAAAGGGTGAGCTTTACCTATAACGACCATGTAATGCATCAACTCGATCCGGCGCTGGATTTGCGAAACGTCGGTGTTGCTGCACCGTTTGGCCCGGTCAATGTACAAAAGCAGCATCCGCGTGAGTACAGCGGTAGCCACTGGTGCGTGCTGGTGAGTAAAACCACGCCCACGCCGCAGCCAGGCAGTGATGAAATCAATCGTGCTTATGAAGAAGGATGGGTAGGAAATCACACGCTGGCGTTTATTGGCGACACACTTTCGCCAAAGGGCGAGAAAGTGCCGGAGCTGTTTATCGTTGAGTTACCGCAAGATGAAGCTGGCTGGAAAGCGGCAGGTGATGCGCCGTTAAGTGGAACGGAAACCACCCTGCCCGCGCCACCGCGCGGCGTCGTGCAGCGACGTTTAACCTTTACCCACCATCGGGCTTATCCGGGGTTAGTCAACGTCCCGCGCCACTGGGTGCGCTGTAATCCGCAGGGTACGCAAATCGCGTTTTTAATGCGTGATGATAACGGCATTGTGCAACTATGGCTTATCTCGCCACAGGGCGGCGAGCCGCGCCAGTTAACCCATAACAAAACGGATATTCAGTCTGCATTTAACTGGCATCCATCAGGAGAATGGTTGGGCTTTGTGCTGGATAATCGAATTGCTTGTGCCCATGCGCAAAGCGGCGAGGTTGAGTATTTAACCGAAAACCACGCCAATCCGCCTTCTGCGGATGCCGTGGTCTTCTCACCGGATGGTCAATGGCTGGCGTGGATGGAAGGTGGCCAGCTGTGGATCACCGAAACTGATCGCTAAATCAGTTATCAGGCATTCTGGCCGGTGGAATAACCGCATTGGTGGCTTGCGCGTTGGCTTCGCTTTTTTCAACGCGTGAGCGCACCGAGCTGTCTTTGCGGAACACATCCCACGGCAGTAAAAGCGTGTCCATCACAGCGGTAAACGGCATATCGAGAATCGCCAGCGACTTAGTGCCCCAGTTGGTTTCATCGTCGCCAATCATGGTGGCGCTGGCGCGGGTGCCGGGATACGTTCCTTCTTTCCCCCCGGTATGGGACATCACGCTGGAGCATCCTCCGAGTAATGTCATTCCGCTGCATATCATGAACGCTAACAACACATTTCTTATCATAATAAATTCATCTGTTGATCGTGGGTGTTGGCCTGATGAGTTATAGCGATCCCTTGCTGAAAATAACATCATCATTACGTCGCTCTGTGGCGGCAATCGCACTTTAACGTTTCGTGCTGCCCCCTCAGTCTATGCAATAGACCATAAACTGCAAAAAAAAGTCCGCTGATAAGGCTTGAAAAGTTCATTTCCAGACCCATTTTTACATCGTAGCCGATGAGGACGCGCCTGATGGGTGTTCTGGCTACCTGACCTGTCCATTGTGGAAGGTCTTACATTCTCGCTGATTTCAGGAGCTATTGATTATGCGTAACTTTGATTTATCCCCGCTTTACCGTTCTGCTATTGGATTTGACCGTTTGTTTAACCACTTAGAAAACAACCAGAGCCAGAGTAATGGCGGCTACCCTCCGTATAACGTTGAACTGGTAGACGAAAACCATTACCGCATTGCTATCGCTGTGGCTGGTTTTGCTGAGAGCGAACTGGAAATTACCGCCCAGGATAATCTGCTGGTGGTGAAAGGTGCTCACGCCGACGAACAAAAAGAGCGCACCTATCTGTACCAGGGCATCGCTGAACGCAACTTTGAACGCAAATTCCAGTTAGCTGAGAACATTCATGTTCGTGGGGCTAACCTGGTAAATGGTTTGCTGTATATCGATCTCGAACGCGTGATTCCGGAAGCGAAAAAACCGCGCCGTATCGAAATCAACTAATTCCCTAAGGCCGCCTGGCGCGGCCTGACATCTCCATGCTCGCCGTCAGGGAGCATATGCGAATCTTCGGATTTGCAGGTACTTACTCGCTTCTTAGAAGGAGAAATGACTATGCGTAACTTCGATTTATCCCCACTGATGCGTCAATGGATCGGTTTTGACAAACTGGCCAACGCACTGCAAAACGCCGGTGAAAGCCAGAGCTTCCCGCCGTACAACATTGAGAAAAGCGACGATAACCACTACCGCATTACCCTTGCGCTGGCAGGTTTCCGTCAGGAAGATTTAGAGATTCAACTGGAAGGTACGCGCCTGAGCGTAAAAGGCACGCCGGAGCAGCCAAAAGAAGAGAAAAAATGGCTGCATCAAGGGCTTATGAATCAGCCATTTAGCCTGAGCTTTACGCTGGCTGAAAATATGGAAGTCTCTGGCGCAACCTTCGTAAACGGTTTACTGCATATTGATTTAATTCGTAATGAGCCTGAACCCATCGCAGCGCAGCGTATCGCTATCAGCGAACGTCCCGCGTTAAATAGCTAACTAGCTATTCTCTTTGCCCCGCCATTCTGGTGGGGCTTTTTTTGTCTTACTTACTCAACAATGCGTTAAATTTCGACTGTTTAAGATATTTCGGCACGTTCTTTCCCGTGATAATGTGCGCTATAAGGCAAATCTGCTTCACCGATTCAGCCATAATCCGTAGCAATTAAAATGTTATCTCAAGAGAAATGGACGATGAGTGATATAGCATTAACGGTCAGTATTCTGGCTTTGGTGGCAGTCGTCGGTTTGTTTATCGGCAACGTCAAATTTCGCGGCATAGGATTAGGTATTGGCGGCGTGCTGTTTGGTGGGATCATCGTCGGCCATTTTGTTTCTCAGGCGGGGATGACATTAAGTAGCGATATGCTGCATGTTATTCAGGAATTTGGCCTGATCCTGTTCGTTTATACCATCGGGATTCAGGTAGGGCCGGGCTTCTTTGCCTCATTGCGCGTCTCCGGATTACGCCTCAACCTGTTTGCTGTTCTGATCGTCATCATCGGTGGTCTGGTTACCGCCATCCTGCATAAACTGTTTGATATTCCACTGCCGGTAGTGCTGGGGATTTTCTCCGGTGCGGTTACCAATACGCCAGCGCTGGGGGCAGGGCAGCAGATTTTGCGCGACCTGGGTACACCAATGGAAATGGTCGATCAGATGGGGATGAGTTACGCGATGGCGTATCCATTCGGCATTTGCGGGATTTTGTTCACCATGTGGATGTTGCGGGTTATTTTCCGCGTCAATGTCGAGACAGAAGCTCAGCAGCACGAGTCTTCACGCACCAATGGCGGCGCGCTGATCAAGACTATCAATATTCGCGTTGAGAACCCTAACCTGCATGATTTAGCCATTAAAGATGTACCGATTCTCAACGGCGACAAAATTATCTGCTCGCGTCTGAAACGCGAAGAAACCCTAAAAGTTCCTTCGCCAGATACCATTATCCAACTGGGCGATTTGCTGCATCTGGTGGGTCAGCCAGCGGATTTACATAATGCGCAACTGGTGATTGGTCAGGAGGTCGATACCTCGCTGTCTACGAAAGGCACTGATTTGCGCGTCGAGCGTGTGGTGGTCACCAATGAAAACGTGCTCGGAAAACGTATTCGCGACCTGCACTTTAAAGAACGCTATGACGTTGTTATCTCGCGCCTGAACCGTGCCGGGGTCGAACTGGTCGCCAGTGGCGATATCAGCCTGCAGTTCGGCGATATCCTCAATCTGGTGGGGCGTCCGTCCGCAATTGATGCCGTTGCCAATGTGCTGGGGAATGCGCAGCAAAAACTGCAACAGGTTCAGATGCTGCCAGTGTTTATTGGCATCGGGCTTGGCGTATTGTTAGGTTCTATTCCCGTCTTTGTGCCTGGGTTCCCGGCCGCGTTGAAACTGGGGCTGGCGGGCGGTCCGCTGATTATGGCGTTGATCCTCGGGCGTATCGGCAGTATCGGCAAGCTGTACTGGTTTATGCCGCCAAGCGCCAACCTCGCGCTGCGGGAGCTGGGGATCGTGCTGTTCCTCTCGGTCGTTGGTCTGAAATCTGGTGGGGATTTTGTGAATACCCTGGTCAATGGCGAAGGGCTAAGCTGGATTGGTTATGGTGCCCTGATCACCGCCGTTCCGCTGATTACTGTTGGCATTCTGGCGCGGATGTTAGCCAAAATGAATTACCTGACCATGTGCGGGATGCTGGCAGGTTCCATGACCGATCCTCCGGCGCTGGCGTTTGCTAATAATCTTCATCCAACCAGTGGTGCGGCGGCGCTCTCTTACGCCACTGTCTATCCGTTAGTGATGTTTCTGCGAATTATCACCCCCCAATTACTGGCGGTGCTCTTCTGGAGTATCGGTTAACTCTTTTCCGGGTGGAGTCGCCGTAAATGGTACTCCACCTGGTATTCGCTGGCATTTCTGAACATCACTGAATAATTCAAAAACTCCCCGCTCTCGCTATATGACAACGAGGTGATCCGCAGCAGTGGCGTGTGTTCCGCTACCTTCATTTGCCGCGCCAGCAGTCTATCGGCGAGCACTGGCGTCAGGCTTTCATAATTACCGCCAATCAAAATCCCGCACTCTTGTTCAATATATTCAAACTTCGACCCTTCCAGATGTTGCAGCGAAAGATTACGGAACAGTTTTACCGGCATATAGCTGTCTTCCAGCATCAGCGGTTTCCCTTCCACAAAACGAACGCGACGGGAGAAGTAGATCTGCTCGTTGATTTGAATCCGTAACTGGCTGGCAATGGCCGGAGGCGCAGGCATGATTTCAAAAATCAGCACCTGGCTGGTGACCGTTTTTCCCTGCCGTTTTAACACCTCCACCAGTCCGGTCAGGCTGGCGGTTTGATGCAGCACATCTTTGCGCACCAGGTAAGTGCCGCTGCCGTGGCGGCGGACCACCAGCCCCCACGCTACCAGCAGGTCAATCGCTTTACGGATGGTCATCCGGGATACTGCAAATTCTTCCGCCAACTTTTTTTCACCGGGAAGAAGGCTGTTTAGCGTGAAATCTGCGGAATTAAGTCGAATTCTTAACCGCTCCGCAATGCTTTTGTAGATCATCTCTAGATCTCTTTTTTGCCTGCAAGCCCGGGTAATGCGCCCACAAGTTCTGCTTAATCGATTGAAAAAACATCTTTTTTTTAAAGATGTGTTCGATGCTGTGTACCAGTGCTCACAGATGTCTACTTTTTCGCGAAAACGTAGATCTCTACCGCCCAACGAAAAGCATGAAAGCGATCACGAATCCCATTGGGTCGTCATGTTCTGTCGATCGCATCTTCCTATCCTCGCTCCAGGCCTGCCGCATAACCAATCAGGCTTCCTACTTACAGAATTGAGAAAAGAGGATGTGGAAATGCTCAGTCAAATTCAACGCTTTGGCGGCGCGATGTTCACGCCAGTGCTGCTGTTTCCCTTCGCCGGGATTGTGGTGGGTCTTGCCATCTTGCTGCAAAACCCGATGTTTGTCGGGGAATCACTGACCGATCCGAACAGTTTATTCGCGCAAATCGTACACATTATTGAAGAGGGCGGTTGGACGGTATTCCGTAATATGCCGCTGATTTTTGCTGTCGGTTTACCCATTGGCCTTGCTAAGCAAGCGCAAGGGCGTGCTTGTCTGGCGGTGATGGTGAGTTTCCTGACCTGGAACTATTTCATCAACGCGATGGGAATGACCTGGGGAAGCTACTTCGGCGTCGATTTCACTCAGGACGCGGTGGCAGGTAGCGGTCTGACAATGATGGCGGGGATTAAAACCCTCGATACCAGCATTATCGGCGCAATTATCATTTCCGGCATCGTGACGGCGCTGCATAACCGTCTGTTCGATAAAAAACTGCCGGTGTTTCTCGGCATTTTCCAGGGGACGTCTTATGTGGTGATTATCGCCTTCCTGGTGATGATCCCCTGTGCCTGGCTGACATTGCTCGGCTGGCCAAAAGTACAAACGGGGATTGAATCTCTGCAAGCGTTCCTGCGTTCGGCGGGTGCGCTTGGGGTGTGGGTTTACACCTTCCTCGAACGTATTCTGATCCCAACCGGTTTACACCACTTCATCTACGGACCGTTTATCTTTGGTCCGGCAGCTGTTGAAGGCGGCATTCAGATGTACTGGGCGCAGCATCTGCAAGAGTTCAGTTTGAGCGCCGAGCCGCTGAAATCGTTGTTCCCGGAAGGCGGTTTTGCCCTGCACGGTAACTCAAAAATCTTTGGTGCCGTGGGCATTTCTTTAGCGATGTACTTCACTGCCGCACCGGAAAATCGGGTAAAAGTGGCGGGCTTGCTGATTCCCGCAACCTTAACCGCCATGCTGGTGGGAATTACCGAACCGCTGGAATTTACCTTCCTGTTCATTTCACCGTTGCTGTTTGCGGTACACGCCGTGCTGGCGGCCTCAATGTCGACCGTGATGTATCTCTTTGGTGTGGTGGGCAACATGGGCGGAGGTCTGATTGACCAGGTTTTACCGCAAAACTGGATCCCGATGTTCAGCAACCACGCGGATATGATGCTGACCCAAATCGCCATTGGGTTGTGCTTTACCCTGCTGTACTTCGTGGTTTTCCGCACCCTGATTCTGCAATTCAACATGTGCACGCCGGGACGTGAAGATGCGGAAGTGAAACTCTACTCAAAAGCCGAATACAAAGCCTCGCGAGGCCAAACCACCGCTGCAGAGCCAAAAAAAGAGCTGGATCAGGCTGCCGGTATCCTGCAAGCCCTGGGCGGGGTCGGCAATATCTCCAGCATTAACAATTGCGCGACGCGTCTACGCATTGCACTGCATGACATGTCACAAACGCTGGATGACGAAGTCTTTAAAAAGCTGGGAGCGCACGGCGTCTTCCGTAGTGGCGATGCCATTCAGGTGATCATTGGTCTGCATGTATCCCAATTGCGTGAACAGCTCGATAGCTTAATTAATTCTCATCAATCAGCAGAAAATGTTGCCATTACGGAGGCAGTATAATGACCAAATTCTCAGTGGTTGTCGCAGGCGGTGGAAGCACCTTTACGCCAGGCATCGTGTTGATGCTCCTGGCGAATCAGGACCGTTTCCCGCTTCGTGCACTGAAATTTTATGATAACGATGGTGCGCGGCAGGAAGTGATTGCCGAAGCCTGTAAAGTCATCCTTAAAGAGAAAGCGCCGGACATTGAGTTTAGTTACACCACCGATCCTGAAGTGGCATTCAGCGACGTTGATTTTGTCATGGCGCACATCCGCGTCGGCAAGTACCCGATGCGCGAACTGGATGAAAAAATCCCACTGCGCCACGGTGTTGTTGGTCAGGAAACTTGCGGACCCGGCGGAATAGCGTACGGCATGCGTTCCATTGGCGGCGTCCTGGAACTGGTGGATTATATGGAAAAATATTCACCAAACGCCTGGATGCTCAACTACTCCAACCCGGCAGCAATTGTCGCAGAAGCCACGCGTCGTCTGCGCCCGAATGCGAAAATCCTCAACATCTGTGACATGCCAATCGGTATTGAAAGCCGGATGGCGCAAATTGTTGGGCTGCAAGATCGCAAACAGATGCGCGTGCGCTACTACGGCCTGAACCACTGGTGGTCGGCGATATCCCGCAGTTTCAGAAAGGGTTAATGAGTCAGCAAGTGGCGGTGGAAAAACTGGTCGTGGACGCCTGGGAACAGCGTTCATATCAGCACCTGTGGCAGGCGATTACGTTGTCGAAAACGGTACCGAGCGCCTCGGTCGCCAAAGCTATTCTGGATGAGTTGCTGGAGGCCAACAAAGCGTACTGGCCAGAGTTACGTTAATTGTGTGGACTGGCATCCGTTGGGTGCTGGTCCGTATTCTTTAGCACGGCTGACGGCGCATAACCAAATTTATGTTTAAAGGCTTTGCTGAAATGAAAGGAGTCGAAGAAGTTGAGCGTATCAGCGACTTCGCCAACCGAGTTTCCTTGTTGCTTTAATAGCGATAGCGCCAGATCCAGACGCGCATCGAGGTAATATTCTTTCGGCGTCTTGCCGGTATAGCGTAAAAACAGACGACGCAACCAGGCTTCGCTACAGGGGATCGTGGCAGCCATATCAGCTACGCTCCAGCGTTGTTGCAGACTGGCATGTAAAGTGGCAATTAATTTTTCAATTTGCCGCCGTTGTGGATCTTTTTTACCATCTGCGTACATAAGACAAATCCACTGATAAATAATTTTCGTCAGAAAAGCGACTGCCAGATTATTTTTTATTGCTTCTGGTGAAGTTATTAACTCAGCAACTTCGGTGAGTTCCTGATTATAAATTTCGCCATTATAAATAACGCTTTGCTGACCAACGGGAATATCCATCATACTGGTGGGGGTAAATTCCATCCAGTACTGTTCCCAGACTAAACCTTCACAGTGATAAGAGTGAATATCCATTGGCTTTAAGAATATAATACAGTTGCCATGCAGTGTTATTTGTTCGCCATTCTTTAAAAGAATTTTCCCACATCCTTGTACGGTATACACCGCAACCCATGAGTTGGCGATAAGCGGTTTCTTCTTGTCCCGCGGCCAGATCACCCGGTAATGCTCGTCGGCGTAGGTATGCCAGAGCGAGATCAGAGAAATTCCGCTGGAGATCACATTTTCGTTAATCAATAAGGGAATATTGTACGGAGTTTCGTTTTTTACATCTGAACTTTGCAATTTTCCATTCATTTTAATATCCCTCCGGCGAATTATGCTCACAACCTGAACTTAACAGAAAACAATCCGTTCAGGGATACGACGTTTGTATTTTAAGAATCTGACTGCCTGACCCGACGCATTTTACCTCTCCCTATATTCATGCGTCCGGGACATAAACATAAATAAGGGCTATGAGATGAATTCGTTACAAATCTTGAGTTTTGTCGGTTTTACGCTGCTGGTGGCGGTGATCACCTGGTGGAAGGTCCGCAAAACAGATACCGGATCGCAACAAGGCTATTTTCTTGCCGGACGTTCACTAAAAGCGCCGGTTATTGCCGCTTCGTTAATGCTAACCAACCTTTCCACGGAACAACTGGTCGGCCTTTCCGGGCAGGCCTACAAAAGCGGCATGTCGGTGATGGGCTGGGAAGTGACTTCAGCGGTGACGCTGATCTTCCTCGCGCTAATCTTTTTACCGCGCTATCTGAAGCGCGGCATTGCCACCATCCCCGATTTTCTGGAGGAACGTTATGATAAAACGACGCGTATTATCATCGACTTCTGCTTCCTAATTGCCACCGGCGTCTGCTTTCTGCCGATTGTTCTCTACTCCGGCGCGTTGGCGCTCAACAGCCTGTTTCACGTCGGGGAATCGCTACAGATTTCTCACGGTGCGGCTATCTGGCTACTGGTAATTTTGCTTGGTCTGGCGGGAATTTTGTATGCGGTGATCGGCGGACTGCGCGCAATGGCAGTGGCGGACTCCATCAACGGTATTGGGCTGGTTATCGGCGGGTTGATGGTGCCGGTATTTGGCCTGATCGCGATGGGCAAGGGCAGCTTTATGCAGGGCATTGAGCAACTCACCACCGTTCACGCCGAGAAATTAAACTCAATCGGTGGCCCGACCGATCCCTTGCCGATTGGCGCGGCATTTACCGGTTTGATTCTGGTGAACACCTTTTACTGGTGTACAAATCAGGGCATCGTGCAACGCACGCTGGCGTCAAAAAGCCTGGCGGAAGGGCAAAAGGGGGCGCTGTTAACGGCGGTGCTGAAAATGCTCGACCCGCTGGTACTGGTGCTGCCAGGGTTGATTGCGTTTCATCTGTATCAGGATTTACCGAAAGCCGACATGGCCTACCCGACGCTGGTCAATAACGTTCTGCCAGTGCCAATGGTGGGTTTCTTCGGCGCGGTGTTATTTGGTGCGGTGATCAGTACCTTCAACGGCTTTCTGAATAGCGCCAGTACGTTATTCAGTATGGGTATTTACCGTCGCATCATTAACCAGAATGCCGAGCCGCAGCAGCTGGTCACCGTCGGGCGCAAATTTGGTTTCTTTATCGCTATCGTTTCGGTGCTGGTCGCGCCGTGGATCGCCAACGCGCCGCAGGGGCTGTATAGCTGGATGAAACAGCTCAACGGCATTTACAACGTGCCGCTGGTTACCATCATCATTA
Source organism: Escherichia sp. XD33 (assembly GCF_019375075.1). NCBI lineage: Bacteria > Pseudomonadati > Pseudomonadota > Gammaproteobacteria > Enterobacterales > Enterobacteriaceae > Escherichia > Escherichia sp. XD33. The sequence goes on along the minus strand of NZ_JAENDM010000008.1, from coordinate 87,632 downwards.
TGGGCTTTTTCTTCCCGCGCATCCCGGCGCTGGCGGCAAAAGTAGCGATGGGGATTGGCATAATCAGCTACATCACCATCAACTATCTGGTGAAGTTCGACTTCCATTTCCTCTATGTGCTGGCCTGTACGTTCTGCATCAACGTGGTCGTGATGCTGGTGATCGGTTTTATCAAACCGCGCGCCACGCCGTTCACCTTCAAAGATGCGTTTGCGGTGGACATGAAACCGTGGAAAAACGTCAAGATCGCGTCAATTGGCATCCTGTTCGCGATGATTGGCGTCTATGCCGGGCTGGCTGAATTCGGCGGCTACGGTACGCGCTGGTTAGCGATGATCAGTTATTTCATTGCCGCCGTAGTGATTGTCTACCTGATTTTTGACAGCTGGCGGCATCGTCACGACCCAGCCGTAACCTTTACTCCCGACGGGAAGGATAGCCTATGAAACGCCCCAATTTTCTGTTCGTCATGACCGATACCCAGGCCACCAATATGGTCGGTTGCTATAGCGGTAAACCGCTGAATACGCAAAATATTGATAGTCTGGCGGCGGAAGGTATTCGCTTTAATTCCGCCTACACCTGTTCACCGGTTTGTACGCCTGCACGGGCCGGACTATTTACCGGTATCTACGCTAACCAGTCCGGCCCGTGGACCAACAACGTCGCGCCAGGCAAAAACATCTCCACTATGGGGCGCTACTTTAAGGATGCCGGCTATCACACCTGTTACATCGGCAAATGGCATCTCGACGGTCATGACTATTTCGGCACTGGCGAGTGTCCGCCGGAGTGGGACGCTGATTACTGGTTCGATGGGGCGAACTATCTTAGCGAACTGACGGAAAAAGAGATTAGCCTGTGGCGCAATGGCCTAAACAGCGTCGAAGATTTACAGGCGAACCATATCGACGAAACCTTCACCTGGGCGCATCGTATCAGCAATCGGGCGGTGGATTTTCTGCAACAGCCTGCGCGCGCAGACGAGCCTTTCCTGATGGTGGTTTCGTATGATGAGCCGCATCACCCGTTCACCTGTCCGGTGGAGTATTTAGAGAAATACGCTGATTTTTACTACGAGCTGGGCGAGAAAGCACAGGATGACCTGGCTAACAAACCGGAACATCACCGCTTATGGGCGCAGGCGATGCCATCGCCAGTCGGTGATGACGGGCTTTATCACCATCCGCTCTATTTTGCCTGTAATGACTTTGTTGATGACCAAATCGGACGGGTCATCAATGCCTTAACGCCAGAGCAACGTGAAAATACGTGGGTTATTTATACCTCCGATCACGGCGAAATGATGGGCGCACATAAGCTGATCAGTAAAGGGGCGGCGATGTATGACGACATCACCCGCATTCCGCTGATCATCCGTTCGCCGCAAGGGGAGCGGCGACAGGTCGATACGCCAGTCAGTCATATCGATTTACTGCCGACAATGATGGCGCTGGCAGATATTGAAAAACCAGAGATTCTGCCGGGGGAAAATATCCTTGCCGTGAAAGAGCCACGCGGCGTGATGGTGGAATTTAACCGCTACGAGATTGAGCATGACAGCTTTGGCGGTTTTATTCCGGTGCGTTGCTGGGTGACGGATGACTTTAAACTGGTACTCAACCTCTTCACCAGTGATGAACTTTACGATCGCCGTAATGACCCAAATGAAATGCATAACCTGATCGATGATATCCGTTTTGCAGACGTTCGCAGCAAAATGCATGACGCCTTATTGGATTACATGGACAAAATTCGCGATCCGTTCCGCAGTTACCAATGGAGTCTGCGTCCGTGGCGTAAAGATGCACGGCCGCGCTGGATGGGGGCGTTTCGTCCACGTCCACAAGATGGCTATTCGCCAGTTGTACGCGACTATGACACCGGCCTACCGACACAAGGGGTGAAGGTGGAGGAGAAAAAACAGAAGTTCTGACGATAATGCCCGCTGATGATCACCCGGCGGGCATTATTCAGGCTGCTTAAACCAGTGAACCGCCGGTCAGGAAGGAAAAGATAAGGAATATCAGCAAAATGCTGCACACGATGCCGATACCAAAAAGCAAGGTATGGAAAGCCAGCGTCCCGCCGCCAAAAACCAGCGCGCCGCGAATGCCCCAGCGATTTTCCTTACGCATACCGCCAATAAATGCGCAAAGTAGCGCAGCAATGGCCAGTGCGATACCGCTTTGATTGAGGATTTTATCGACATCTACGTCCTCTTTTTTCTCCACGGTGGTAATTTTTTCGCCTTTTATTCCGGCGAGAAGACCTCTTTTAATTTCAGCCGTTTTGTCCGCCACGATGCTTTCAAACGTTGGCGGTGGTGCGGAGAAAGGGCCGAATGAAAAGTGGATAATCCCCATCATTAAAGCGATGGCACCGAACAGCATGCCCAATGAACTGATTTTATTTTGAGCTATGATACCCATCTGACCTCCTTGTAGCGGATGGCAAAAGCATATCAGGAAACGGGCGGACGAAATTCTTAAAAAAACCGCTAAAGGTAGAGCGTTAGTGAAATTGCAAAGGAGCAACAATGAAAATTTCCCGCCTCGGAGAAGCGCCTGATTACCGCTTCTCGCTGGCTAATGAGCGTACTTTTCTGGCGTGGATCCGTACTGCACTAGGATTTCTGGCGGCGGGGGTTGGGCTTGATCAACTTGCGCCAGATTTCGCTACGCCCTTCATTCGCGAACTGCTGGCGTTGTTGTTGTGTCTGTTTTCCGGCGGGTTAGCGATGTATGGCTACTTGCGCTGGTTACGCAATGAAAAAGCGATGCGTCTGAAAGAGGACCTGCCCTACACCAACAGCTTATTAATCATTAGCTTAATATTGATGGTCGTGGCGGTGATCGTTATGGGACTGGTGTTGTATGCCGGATAGCCGCAAAGCCAGACGCATTGCCGACCCAGGACTGCAGCCGGAGCGCACATCACTGGCGTGGTTTCGTACCATGCTGGGCTACGGCGCGTTGATGGCGTTGGCTATCAAACACAACTGGCACCAGGCGGGCATGTTATTCTGGATTTCGATTGGCATTCTCGCCATCGTGGCGCTGATCCTCTGGCACTACACCCGTAATCGCAATTTAATGGATGTCACGAATAGCGATTTTTCCCAATTTCACGTAGTCCGTGACAAATTTTTGATCTCCCTCGCGGTGTTATCTCTCGCAATACTGTTTGCTGTAACGCATATACATCAACTTATCGTATTTATTGAGAGAGTCGCATGACAGGAAGTCAGGTCATTGATGCTGAAGAGGACAGGCATAAACTGGTTGTAGAGTACAAGGATGCTCTGCAACCTGCCGATTTTTATCACAATTTCAAACAGCGGGGCATCCGCTCCGTACAGCTCATTCCCTATCTTGAATTTGATGACCGGGGCGATCTGACGGCCGCTTCGGTGACAGCAGAGCTGTGGGGGAAATTTTTAATTGCCCTGTTCGAGTGTTGGGTGCGGGCAGATATCAGTCGTATCTCGATTGAGCTTTTTGACGCCACCTTACAAAAATGGTGTGGCAGCGAAAACCCGCAACCGCGCTGTGACTGCCAGGCGTGCGACTGGCATCGCCTGTGCCCGCACGCTCGGCAGGAGACGCCAGACAGCGTGCTTTGTGCGGGCTATCAGGCGTTTTATTCTTACTCCGCACCGCATATGCGGGTGATGCGTGATCTGATAAAGCAGCATCGTTCTCCCATGGAGCTGATGACGATGCTGCGGTGACGTGCGCTTAAACGGGCTGCCCCTGATGCGACATCCGCGTCGCCAGCGGCAGCCAGCACAGCACGATCAACAATCCCATTAAGGTCATCAACAACCCCAGGCTGCCCTGACCGGTTTGCGGCAACATCGCAGAGAGCGACGCCAGCACGCCGGAACCAATGTTTTGCAGACCGCCGACCAGCGCGCCAGCCGTGCCCGCCAGGAAGGGGAACGGCTCCATCGCGCCGCTGGTCGCCAGCGGAAACAGCATCCCGGCACCGAAAAAGAACAGCGCGGCGGGAACGAGCAGCGTCCAGACATTCATCACGCCAAACCAGTCGGGGATCCACATCAGCAAGCCAGCCAGCAGGCAGCAGATAACCGACTGCCACATTAACGTGGAGAAGCGTTTATTGGGACGTCCGGCAAACCATGCGCCAAAAAACGCTGCCGGAATCGGCAGAATAAACAAAATACTGACCGTCATACTGCTCAGCCCTAACACCGCGCCCATCAGCACGCCGGAGCAGGCTTCAAAGGCGGCAATCCCGGCCAGACCGCCAATCAGCATCAGCAAATAACAGTTAAAACCGCTGTTACCGAAAAGCGTTTTATAACTGGTAAGCAGGCGCGTGCGCGGTGCATCGACCGGACGCGTTTCCGGCATCCAGCGGGCCATACTGAAGGTCACACCAGCACAAAGAACCAACAAAAAGAGATAACAGGCGCGCCAGTTCCACATCGTATCCAGCAGACCGCCGATTAGCGGTGCGAGCAACGGACTGACGAGAATCCCCATGTTTAACAGGCTGTTAGCATGGCGCAACTGTGTCCGTTCATATAAATCTCGCGGTAAAGTACGCGCCATTACGCCGCCAACGCCGGTGCCCATCCCCTGCATCGCGCTGGCGGCAATCAACACCGTCAAACTGGAGGTCGTGACCGCGACCAGCGTTGCCAGCATAAAAATGGACATTCCGACGAGGATCACCGGTCGGCGGCCCACGCGGTCGGAAATCGGGCCATAAAACAGCTGTGAGACACCGTAAGTCAGCAGATAAGCGCCCATTACGCTCTGCACCGCCCCTTCACGGACGTTGAGATCGCGCGCCATATCGGCAATAGCTGGAATATAAATGGTTTGCGCCATCTGACCGACGGCCACGAGTAATACCAACATCAATAACAAATTGACGTTTCTTTGCCTTTTCATTATCACGGATGCTTTTATAAAAATAATTAGAATAAGTCACTACGCATTCCCATAAATGCGGGAGAGGAATCTATCACATTGATGAATGTTAGCCAGATATACGCCAGGAATGGGGAATTGTTTAGCGGCAGAATATGTAAACAAAAGCGGCAATAAATGTTGCCGGGAGAGATGGTAGGGCGGATAAGATGCGTCAGCATCGCATCCGACACCAACCCGCACGCTAAATATAAAAGGGGAGCGGTTTCCCGCTCCCCTTTGGTGCGACTTGAATCTGAATTACTTCAGGTATTTCAGAACAGCATCAAGCAGTTGCAGTGCTGCAACAATGAGTTTGAGGATAAGAATGGCGATATCCACCAGGCTCATACGCGTCTCCTGTGGTTCAGGAGCACTGCCAGCTGACGTACCTTTCCGCTGCCTGTTGCCAGCTGTTGTGCACGCGGTATCTCAAGGAGAAACGTTGTGCTTGTTGACATAACACAGTGTGCTCACGCGGGGTTAAGGCGCTGACGGCACCACCCGTTTCAGCCAGGACTTAGTGCGCCGGGTAACGATGCGGCCCCCGCATAACACATTGCGTACAGTGATATTATAGAAGTTTACTGTATAAATAAACAGTAATGTTTGGACAAAACGCAAACTGTGATCGATACTCAACTATGCACTAAATACGTCAAAATTCGTGCCGAAATTGCGCGTTCTGCGCGGAACACGTATACTTTCAGTGTTGACATAATACAGTGTGCTTTGCGGTTACCAGCCGCAGGCGACTGACGAAACCTCGCTCCGGCGGGGTTTTTTGTTATCTGCAATTCAGTACAAAACGTGATCAACCCCTCAATTTTCCCTTGCTGAAAAATTTTCCATTGTCTCCCCTGTAAAGCTGTGCTTGTATAAATATTGTTAAACACAAAACCAACAAGGTCCCCAATGACTACTTCCATGTTCAACGCAAAACTACTACCAACTGCGCCATCCGCCGCAGTGGTCGTCGTGCGTGTGGTGGTGGTCGTCGGCAATGCGCCGTAGGGACTGGAACAACACACGATTCCAAAACCCCGCCGGCGCAAACCGGGCGGGGTTTTTCGTTTAAGCACCTCCCGGAAAGTCGGCCCAGAAGAAAAGGACTGGAGCATGGCAAGTTCGGGCACAACATCGACGCGTAAGCGCTTTACCGGCGCAGAATTTATCGTTCATTTCCTGGAACAGCAGGGCATTAAGATTGTGACGGGCATTCCGGGCGGTTCTATCCTGCCTGTTTACGATGCCTTAAGCCAAAGTACGCAAATCCGCCATATTCTGGCTCGCCATGAACAGGGCGCGGGATTTATCGCTCAGGGAATGGCGCGCACCGACGGTAAACCGGCGGTCTGTATGGCCTGTAGCGGACCGGGTGCGACTAACCTGGTGACCGCCATTGCCGATGCGCGGCTGGACTCCATCCCGCTGATTTGCATCACTGGTCAGGTTCCCGCCTCGATGATCGGCACCGACGCCTTCCAGGAAGTCGACACCTACGGCATCTCTATCCCCATCACCAAACACAACTATCTGGTCAGACATATCGAAGAACTCCCGCAGGTCATGAGCGATGCCTTCCGCATTGCGCAATCAGGCCGCCCAGGCCCGGTGTGGATAGACATTCCTAAGGATGTGCAAACGGCGGTTTTTGAGATTGAAGCTCAGCCCGCGGTGGCAGAAAAAGCCGCTGCACCCGCCTTTAGCGAAGAAAGCATTCGTGACGCAGCTACAATGATTAACGCTGCCAAACGCCCGGTGCTTTATCTGGGTGGTGGTGTGATCAATGCGCCTGCGCGGGTGCGTGAACTGGCGGAGAAAGCGCAACTGCCTACCACCATGACTTTAATGGCGCTGGGCATGCTGCCAAAAGCGCATCCGTTGTCGCTGGGTATGCTGGGGATGCACGGCGTGCGCAGCACTAACTATATCTTGCAGGAGGCGGATTTACTGATTGTGCTCGGTGCGCGTTTTGATGACCGGGCGATTGGCAAAACCGAGCAGTTCTGTCCGAATGCCAAAATCATTCATGTCGATATCGACCGTGCAGAGCTGGGTAAAATCAAGCAGCCGCATGTGGCGATTCAGGCGGATGTTGATGACGTGCTGGCGCAGTTGATCCCGCTGGTGGAAGCGCAACCGCGTGCAGAGTGGCACCAGTTGGTAGCGGATTTGCAGCGTGAGTTTCCGTGTCCAATCCCGAAAGCGTGCGATCCGTTAAGCCATTACGGCCTGATCAACGCCGTTGCCGCCTGTGTCGATGACAATGCAATTATCACCACCGACGTTGGTCAGCATCAGATGTGGACCGCGCAAGCTTATCCGCTCAATCGCCCACGCCAGTGGCTGACCTCCGGTGGGCTGGGCACGATGGGTTTTGGCCTGCCTGCGGCGATTGGCGCTGCGCTGGCGAACCCGGATCGCAAAGTGTTGTGTTTCTCCGGCGACGGCAGCCTGATGATGAATATTCAGGAGATGGCGACCGCCAGTGAAAATCAGCTGGATGTCAAAATCATTCTGATGAACAACGAAGCGCTGGGGCTGGTGCATCAGCAACAGAGTCTGTTCTACGAGCAAGGCGTTTTTGCCGCCACCTATCCGGGCAAAATCAACTTTATGCAGATTGCCGCCGGATTCGGCCTCGAAACCTGTGATTTGAATAACGAAGCCGATCCGCAGGCTTCATTGCAGGAAATCATCAATCGCCCTGGCCCGGCGCTGATCCATGTGCGCATTGATGCCGAAGAAAAAGTTTACCCGATGGTGCCGCCAGGTGCGGCGAATACTGAAATGGTGGGGGAATAAGCCATGCAAAACACAACTCATGACAACGTAATTCTGGAGCTCACCGTTCGCAACCATCCGGGCGTAATGACCCACGTTTGTGGCCTTTTTGCCCGCCGCGCTTTTAACGTTGAAGGCATTCTTTGTCTGCCGATTCAGGACAGCGACAAAAGCCATATCTGGCTACTGGTCAATGACGACCAGCGTCTGGAGCAGATGATAAGCCAAATCGATAAGCTGGAAGATGTCGTGAAAGTGCAGCGTAATCAGTCCGATCCGACGATGTTTAACAAGATCGCGGTGTTTTTTCAGTAACCGCTCAAGGCTTGAACAACATCGCGCTTATCGTTAAGGTAAGCGCGTTTTTTTTACCCGCCAGGACAAGACCATGATCACCGTTGCCCTTATAGACGATCACCTCATCGTCCGCTCCGGCTTTGCGCAGCTGCTGGGGCTGGAACCTGATTTGCAGGTAGTTGCCGAGTTTGGTTCGGGGCGCGAGGCGCTGGCGGGGCTGCCGGGGCGCGGTGTGCAGGTGTGTATTTGCGATATCTCCATGCCCGATATCTCCGGTCTGGAGCTGCTAAGCCAGCTGCCGAAAGGTATGGCGACGATTATGCTCTCCGTTCACGACAGTCCTGCGCTGGTTGAGCAGGCGCTTAACGCGGGGGCACGCGGCTTTCTTTCCAAACGCTGTAGCCCGGATGAACTCATTGCTGCGGTGCATACGGTTGCCACGGGCGGCTGTTATCTGACGCCGGATATTGCCATTAAACTGGCATCCGGTCGTCAGGACCCGCTAACCAAACGTGAACGCCAGGTGGCGGAAAAACTGGCGCAAGGAATGGCGGTGAAAGAGATTGCCGCCGAACTGGGCTTGTCACCGAAAACGGTACACGTCCATCGCGCCAATCTGATGGAAAAACTGGGCGTCAGTAACGACGTAGAGCTGGCGCGCCGCATGTTTGATGGCTGGTGATGAAGACGTTGTTCTCCCGCTTAATTACCGTTATTGCCTGCTTTTTTATCTTCTCTGCCGCATGGTTTTGCCTGTGGAGTATCAGCCTGCATCTGGTTGAGCGCCCTGATATGGCGGTGCTGTTATTTCCGTTTGGTCTGCGTCTGGGGCTAATGCTGCAATGCCCGCGCGGATACTGGCCGGTGCTGCTGGGCGCGGAGTGGCTGCTGATTTACTGGCTAACGCAGGCGGTCGGTTTAACCCATTTTCCGTTATTGATGATCGGTAGTTTACTGACGTTACTGCCCGTAGCGCTGATCTCGCGCTATCGCCATCAGCGTGACTGGCGCACCTTGCTGTTACAGGGGGCGGCGTTAACGGCGGCGGCGTTGTTGCAGTCGCTGCCCTGGCTTTGGCACGGCAAAGAGTCGTGGAATGCGCTGTTGCTGACTTTAACTGGCGGCCTGACGCTGGCCCCGATATGTCTGGTGTTCTGGCACTATCTCGCCAATAACACCTGGCTGCCGCTCGGCCCGTCACTGGTTTCTCAGCCAATCAACTGGCGCGGGCGACATCTGGTCTGGTACTTGCTGCTGTTTGTTATCAGTCTCTGGCTCCAGTTGGGATTGCCGGACGAACTGTCGCGCTTTACGCCATTCTGTCTGGCGCTGCCGATTATCGCGCTGGCCTGGCACTATGGTTGGCAAGGGGCGCTGATTGCGACGTTGATGAACGCCATCGCGCTGATCGCCAGTCAAACCTGGCGCGATCATCCGGTGGATTTATTGCTCTCGCTGCTGGTGCAAAGTCTGACAGGGTTGTTGCTTGGCGCTGGCATCCAGCGGTTGCGTGAACTTAACCAGTCGCTGCAAAAGGAACTGGCGCGCAATCAGCATCTGGCTGAACGGTTGCTGGAAACCGAAGAGAGCGTGCGCCGTGATGTGGCGCGTGAGCTGCATGATGATATCGGTCAGACCATCACTGCTATTCGTACTCAGGCGGGCATTGTTCAGCGGCTGGCGGCAGATAACGCCAGCGTGAAGCAGAGCGGGCAGCTCATCGAACAACTATCGCTGGGCGTTTACGACGCGGTGCGCCGTTTGTTGGGTCGGTTACGTCCGCGCCAGTTGGATGATCTCACCCTGGAGCAGGCCATCCGCTCACTGATGCGGGAAATGGAGCTGGAAGGGCGCGGTATTGTCAGCCATCTCGAATGGCGAATCGATGAATCAGCGTTAAGCGAAAACCAGCGCGTGACGCTGTTTCGTGTCTGCCAGGAAGGGCTGAACAACATTGTGAAACATGCTGATGCCAGCGCGGTCACCCTGCAAGGCTGGCAGCAGGATGAACGGTTGATGCTGGTTATTGAAGACGATGGCAGCGGTTTGCCGCCGGGTTCCGGGCAACAAGGTTTTGGCCTCACCGGAATGCGCGAGCGCGTAACGGCGCTGGGTGGCACATTACACATTTCCTGTCTGCACGGCACGCGTGTCAGCGTTTCTCTACCTCAACGCTATGTCTAAGGTTTGATGATGTTGCCGTTTCTGAAAGCGCCTGCCGATGCGCCATTAATGACTGATAAATATGAAATTGATGCCCGCTATCGCTACTGGCGTCGGCATATTCTGCTGACCATCTGGCTGGGTTACGCGCTGTTTTACTTCACGCGGAAAAGTTTTAACGCCGCCGTACCAGAAATCCTTGCTAACGGCGTGCTCAGCCGTAGCGATATCGGCCTGTTAGCGACCCTGTTTTACATTACCTATGGCGTGTCGAAGTTTGTCTCCGGCATTGTCAGCGATCGCTCAAATGCCCGTTATTTTATGGGGATAGGGCTTATCGCCACGGGCATTATCAACATTCTGTTTGGCTTCTCGACGTCGCTATGGGCGTTTGCCGTACTCTGGGTGCTGAACGCCTTTTTCCAGGGCTGGGGTTCACCGGTGTGTGCGCGTCTGTTAACCGCCTGGTATTCTCGTACCGAGCGCGGCGGTTGGTGGGCATTATGGAACACGGCGCATAACGTCGGCGGCGCACTCATTCCCATTGTGATGGCAGCGGCTGCACTACATTACGGCTGGCGTGCCGGGATGATGATTGCTGGTTGTATGGCGATCGTCGTGGGAATTTTTCTCTGCTGGCGGCTGCGCGATCGCCCGCAGGCGTTAGGTTTACCGGCGGTCGGTGAATGGCGACACGACGCGCTGGAGATAGCTCAACAACAAGAAGGGGCAGGGCTGACGCGTAAAGAGATCCTCACCAAATATGTGTTGCTGAATCCGTATATCTGGCTGCTTTCGTTTTGCTATGTGCTGGTCTATGTGGTCCGGGCGGCGATCAACGACTGGGGCAATTTGTATATGTCCGAGACGCTGGGCGTCGATCTGGTCACGGCGAATACGGCAGTGACGATGTTTGAACTGGGTGGATTTATCGGTGCGCTGGTAGCGGGTTGGGGCTCGGACAAATTGTTTAACGGCAACCGAGGGCCGATGAATTTGATTTTCGCCGCCGGAATTTTGCTTTCAGTCGGCTCCCTGTGGCTGATGCCATTTGCCAGCTACGTGATGCAGGCAACCTGCTTCTTCACCATTGGTTTTTTTGTCTTTGGCCCACAGATGTTAATCGGTATGGCGGCGGCAGAGTGTTCCCACAAAGAGGCGGCAGGGGCGGCGACGGGGTTTGTCGGCTTGTTTGCTTATCTGGGGGCGTCGCTTGCTGGTTGGCCGCTGGCGAAAGTACTCGATACCTGGCACTGGAGCGGATTTTTTGTGGTTATCTCTATCGCCGCCGGGATTTCCGCACTGCTGTTACTGCCCTTTTTGAACGCCCAGACACCGCGCGAAGCGTGATGCATCTCACCTTTTCACTTCATATCCGGCAAAACTAAGAAATTTTCCAGGTTTTGCCTGGACGCTATCTCAGGCCTGATTTGCTGCTGATTTTTACAATGCATGCCTCACGCAGGTATTCATTTCAGGAGTAACCCATGCTGGCTTTCTTAAACCAGGTTCGCAAGCCGACCCTGGACCTTCCGCTCGAAGTGCGGCGCAAAATGTGGTTCAAACCGTTCATGCAATCCTACCTGGTGGTCTTTATCGGCTACCTGACGATGTACCTGATTCGCAAGAACTTTAACATCGCGCAGAACGATATGATTTCGACCTACGGGTTGAGCATGACGCAGCTGGGGATGATCGGCCTGGGTTTCTCCATCACTTATGGCGTGGGTAAAACGCTGGTTTCCTACTACGCCGACGGCAAAAACACCAAACAATTCCTGCCGTTCATGCTGATCCTCTCTGCTATTTGTATGCTGGGCTTCAGTGCCAGTATGGGCAGCGGCTCGGTTAGCCTGTTCCTGATGATTGCCTTCTACGCCTTAAGCGGCTTTTTCCAGAGTACCGGCGGTTCGTGCAGTTACTCCACCATCACCAAATGGACGCCGCGTCGTAAACGCGGGACATTCCTCGGTTTCTGGAATATTTCTCACAACCTTGGCGGTGCAGGCGCAGCAGGTGTGGCGCTGTTCGGGGCAAATTACCTGTTCGATGGCCATGTCATCGGCATGTTTATCTTCCCGTCGATTATCGCGCTGATTGTCGGTTTTATCGGCCTGCGTTACGGCAGCGACTCCCCGGAATCTTATGGCCTCGGCAAAGCTGAAGAACTGTTCGGCGAGGAGATCAGCGAAGAGGACAAAGAGACAGAATCTACCGATATGACCAAGTGGCAGATCTTTGTTGAGTATGTGCTGAAAAACAAAGTGATCTGGCTGCTGTGCTTCGCCAACATTTTCCTCTATGTGGTACGTATTGGTATCGACCAGTGGTCAACCGTATACGCGTTCCAGGAACTGAAACTCTCTAAAGCGGTGGCGATTCAGGGCTTTACGCTGTTTGAAGCTGGTGCGCTGGCCGGTACGCTGCTGTGGGGCTGGCTCTCTGACCTGGCGAACGGTCGCCGTGGCCTGGTGGCCTGCATCGCGCTGGCGCTGATTATCGCCACGCTCGGTGTGTATCAACATGCCAGTAACGAATATATCTATCTGGCTTCTCTCTTTGCGTTGGGTTTCCTGGTCTTTGGCCCGCAATTGTTGATTGGTGTGGCTGCTGTTGGCTTTGTACCTAAAAAAGCGATTGGCGCTGCCGATGGTATTAAAGGCACCTTTGCTTACCTGATTGGTGACAGCTTTGCCAAGTTAGGTCTGGGAATGATTGCCGATGGGACGCCGGTATTCGGCCTTACCGGCTGGGCAGGCACCTTCGCCGCGCTGGATATCGCCGCGATTGGTTGTATCTGCCTGATGGCGATAGTGGCGGTAATGGAAGAACGCAAAATCCGCCGCGAGAAAAAAATTCAGCAGTTGACAGTGGCATAAACGTAACTGGTGACTTTTGCCCGGCATGACGCCGGGCTTTTTTTATTATTCCGTGACTTCCAGCGTAGTGAAGGCAAACTTCTCGCCATCAAATAGCCCCTGACTGGTTAGTTTTAGCGCGGGGATCACTGGCAGAGAAAGAAACGCCATCTGAATAAACGGCTCATCGGGTAACGGACCGCATTCACGGGCGGCGGCTTTCAAGGCGTCAATTTGTTCCGCCAGCGACTGCGCCGTGTCGGTGCTCATCAGCCCGGCAATGGGTAACGGCAGATGACTTTGTACCTGGCCGTTACGTACCACGCACAGCCCGCCGCCATCCTGAATCACCTGATTGACCGCCAGCGCCATCTCTTCGGCACTGCGACCGATCACCACAATATTATGGCTGTCATGGCTGACTGTCGCAGCCAGCGCGCCTTCATTCAGGCCAAAGCCGCCGAGCAAACCACAAGCCGGAGCCAGCCGTTGCCCGTAACGCTCAAGTACGGCAATAAAGCTCACATCATCGCGATCAAAACCATTTTCGCTGTAGACGCTGGAGTGGGAGTGCGTAATCAATTCGTTATGGATGACGTCAATGACCCGATAGCGTTTTCCGGGCGTAAATTGCAGGGCAAAGTCGCTGGCGGAAACTGGCTGGCGGGCAATGGTGTTGCCATATGGCGGAGCGGATTGTGCCAGTCTCGCCGACTCTTCCGCCTGTAAGGTTTGCGCATCAATCGGCTCGCCTTTCACCAGTACCTGCTGCACCGTGACCTTACGCGCATCGCTCAACAGGACGATATCGGCCTGCTTGCCGGGTGCCAGTAAGCCGAGGTGATTCAGACCAAAGTGGCGCGCCGTCGACCAGCTGGCGACGCGATATGCCACATGCAGCGGCACATTGTGTTGTTCGATCAGGCGGCGAATTAAGGCATCGATGTGTCCTTCATGGGCGATCTCCCACGGGTTACGGTCATCGGTACAGAGCATGCATTGCGGGCTGTTAAATTCGTTGATCAACGGTGCCAGCGCGTTGAGATTGCGGGCAGCGGACCCTTCGCGGATCATCAACGACATGCCGAGTTGTAATTTCCGGCGTCCTTCTTCCAGCTGATAACTTTCGTGGCAGTTTTCAATACCCGCAGTAATATAGGCGTTAAGTTCTTTACCACCCAAACCTGGGCAGTGACCGTCCAGCGTCAGGTGGCGAAATGCATCCAGTTTATCGAGCAGCGCATTCTGCCCGCTAATTACGCCAGGGTAGTCCATCATTTCTGCAAGGCCGGTAACCTGCGGATGGTCCCGCCAGGCGAGCATCTGTTCAAGGGTAAAACTGGCACCGTTAACATCGCAGCCTTCCAGGGCGGGTACGCAAGAGCTGACCTGTAAGTACTGGTTTTGCCTTGCCTGTTCGGCACAGCGGGCAAACCAGGCGAATCCGGCTTCTCCCATCACGTTGACGATTTCATGAGGGTCGCAAATAACGGTCGTCAGGCCGCGCGGCAGGGTAGCGGTTTCAAAAGTGACCGGCGTCATCATGCTGGATTCAATATGCAGGTGAGCATCAATAAACCCTGGCACCGCCGTTGCGCCGCGAGCATCAATCCGCTGCAAAGCCGGAGCATCAGCGTATTCTGCGCCAACACCGGCAATGTAACGTCCTTTAATCACAATTGGGCCGGAAATTTCTCCGCCATTGATCAGGTCGAGAATAGAGACATTATCAATAATATAATCGGCAACAGCGTCGCCACGGGAAACGGCTAACAATTCCTGGTATTCAGCCCGGCTAATGTGATGAAATTTATGGTTAATAGAATTATTCATATTTTTCTCATTTTGATTTTATCAATTTGATTATTATTTATCATAAAGAAACGTCGCGAGATTATTAAAGAATATCCATTAATGTGCAATTGAAATGTGATAATTATCACTGAACCGTTGTTGTCATTTGTTTTACAAAAGCAAGGGATTAAATCTCCTCCAATGGACAAAAAAATGAATAATGACAATACCGATTACGTGAGTAATGAATCAGGGACGCTTTCGCGATTATTTAAACTACCTCAGCATGGGACCACCGTCCGCACAGAATTGATTGCGGGGATGACCACTTTTTTAACCATGGTGTACATCGTTTTTGTGAACCCGCAAATCCTCGGCGCGGCACAAATGGACCCGAAAGTGGTGTTTGTTACCACCTGTTTGATTGCCGGTATCGGCAGTATTGCGATGGGGATATTTGCTAACTTACCCGTGGCGCTGGCTCCGGCAATGGGGCTGAACGCCTTCTTTGCCTTCGTGGTCGTGGGGGCGATGGGCATCTCCTGGCAGACCGGGATGGGCGCAATATTCTGGGGCGCAGTTGGACTATTTTTGCTCACGCTGTTTCGTATCCGGTACTGGATGATCTCCAACATTCCCTTAAGTTTACGTATTGGTATCACCAGCGGAATTGGATTATTTATCGCCTTAATGGGATTAAAAAATACTGGCGTTATTGTCGCCAATAAAGACACGCTGGTGATGATTGGCGATTTAAGTTCTCACGGCGTGTTGTTAGGTATTTTAGGGTTTTTTATTATAACCGTGTTGTCATCACGTCATTTTCATGCCGCGGTGCTGGTTTCTATTGTGGTGACGTCTTGCTGTGGATTATTTTTCGGTGATGTTCATTTTAGCGGCGTCTATTCCATTCCGCCTGATATTAGCGGCGTCATTGGTGAAGTAGATTTGAGCGGCGCGTTAACACTTGAACTCGCCGGTATCATTTTCTCCTTTATGCTGATCAACCTATTTGATTCATCAGGAACATTAATTGGTGTAACTGATAAAGCGGGCTTAATAGATGGTAACGGTAAATTCCCCAATATGAATAAGGCGCTGTATGTTGATAGCGTCAGTTCGGTGGCGGGTGCGTTTATCGGCACCTCGTCTGTTACTGCCTATATTGAAAGTACTTCTGGTGTGGCAGTCGGTGGCCGCACGGGGCTGACTGCGGTTGTGGTTGGCGTTATGTTCCTGTTGGTTATGTTCTTCTCACCGCTGGTGGCGATAGTTCCTCCTTACGCAACCGCCGGAGCGTTAATCTTTGTTGGCGTGCTGATGACTTCGAGCCTGGCGCGCGTTAACTGGGATGATTTTACCGAATCGGTGCCTGCGTTTATTACCACGGTGATGATGCCCTTTACTTTCTCGATCACCGAAGGGATTGCACTCGGCTTTATGTCGTACTGCATCATGAAAGTATGCACCGGGCGCTGGCGCGATCTGAACCTGTGTGTGGTGGTGGTCGCAGCTCTGTTTGCACTGAAGATTATTCTGGTGGATTAGTAACTGGCGAGGGTTTCCAGATATCATGAGTTCTGATTACGCAGGAGAACTCATGATCTGGATAATGCTCGCCACGCTGGCGGTAGTGTTTGTGGTTGGTTTTCGGGTGCTGACATCCGGGGCCAGAAAAGCGATTCGCCGTCTCAGCGATCGGCTGAACATCGATGTCGTACCCGTGGAGTCGATGGTCGATCAAATGGGAAAGTCAGCTGGTGACGAATTTTTACGTTATTTGCATCGTCCGGATGAGTCGCACCTGCAAAACGCCGCGCAGGTGTTGCTCATCTGGCAAATTGTCATTGTCGATGGTAGCGAACAGAACCTGCTGCAATGGCATCGGATTTTACAAAAAGCTCGCCTCGCCGCGCCGATTACCGACGCTCAGGTCAGGCTGGCGCTAGGTTTTCTGCGCGAAACCGAACCTGAAATGCAGGATATTAATGCTTTTCAGATGCGCTATAACGCGTTCTTTCAGCCTGCCGAGGGCGTTCACTGGTTGCATTGAAACCGTTTCGTCTTATCAGCCTACAGACCGCGCCTGACCTGTCGGGTGGATAAGACGTTCACGCCGCATCCGGTAATCTTTGCCCTGTTCCGTTTCGATCTTAACTCCAGCTCAAGCAACACCGTAAAAGTTGCAAAAACGTTAAATGCGTCACACATTTCAATGTTAAAGTGGTCGGCTTTTCCCCTGAAACATGCCACGGGTAACACCATGAGTGAATTTATTGCCGAAAACCGCGGCGCGGATGCCATCACCCGACCGAACTGGTCAGCCGTTTTCTCGGTGGCGTTTTGTGTCGCCTGTCTGATTATCGTTGAGTTTTTGCCCGTCAGTTTGTTGACGCCAATGGCCCAGGATTTAGGCATTTCGGAAGGGGTTGCCGGGCAATCGGTGACCGTGACCGCCTTTGTGGCAATGTTTGCCAGTTTGTTTATTACCCAGACAATTCAGGCTACTGACCGCCGCTACGTTGTTATTTTGTTTGCCGTTTTGCTGACGCTCTCCTGCTTGCTGGTTTCCTTTGCTAACTCATTCAGTTTGCTTTTAATCGGTCGTGCCTGTCTGGGGCTGGCGCTGGGCGGGTTCTGGGCGATGTCGGCGTCGCTGACCATGCGTCTGGTGCCGCCGCGTACGGTGCCGAAGGCGCTGTCGGTGATCTTCGGCGCGGTTTCTATTGCGCTGGTGATTGCCGCGCCGTTGGGCAGTTTTTTAGGCGAGCTTATCGGTTGGGCAATGTCTTTAATGCGGCGGCGGTGATGGGCGTGCTGTGTATTTTCTGGATTATCAAATCATTGCCTTCACTGCCAGGCGAACCCTCGCATCAGAAACAAAATACTTTCCGCTTATTACAACGTCCGGGTGTGATGGCAGGGATGATCGCCATCTTCATGTCTTTCGCCGGGCAGTTTGCTTTCTTCACGTATATTCGCCCGGTGTATATGAACCTGGCGGGATTCGGCGTGGATGGCTTAACGCTGGTGCTGTTGAGTTTTGGTATCGCCAGCTTTATTGGTACGTCGCTTTCGTCGTTCATTCTTAAACGTTCGGTAAAACTGGCCTTAGCAGGCGCGCCGTTAATACTGGCTGTGAGTGCGTTGGTACTGACGTTGTGGGGAAGCGATAAAATCGTTGCTACCGGCGTGGCGATTATCTGGGGGCTAACTTTTGCATTGGTTCCCGTCGGCTGGTCAACGTGGATCACCCGCTCGCTGGCCGATCAGGCAGAAAAAGCCGGGTCTATTCAGGTGGCGGTTATTCAGCTTGCTAATACCTGTGGCGCGGCAATCGGCGGTTATGCGCTGGATAATATTGGTCTGACTTCGCCGTTGATGTTGTCCGGCACATTGATGTTGCTGACTGCATTGTTGGTTACTGCAAAGGTGAAAATGAAGAAATCCTGATATCAGGTAAAGAAGCGTTGGTCAGTAGTTGTTGCTGTTCTTACATATCCGGGCATTCTACCTTACCCAACGCTTCCCAATAATTGCTCTGATTATTACGTTCCATCGCCACGATGGCCTCGCGTATATGTTGTTTATTGTTTTCATCTGACAACATTAACTTTTCCCACGCTTCATCTGATAATGACGCCTGTGGCGTGCAAATTTTACGTAAATCTTGTAATACCGTGGTTTTCTCTTTTGCGGACTGCAGTGAGCTAAAAGGCGACTCGGCGTATACGATGCCTGGCATAGCGAAAAAAGTGAAAATAAGCAGTAGTGTCGTTGGTTTCATGGATTCAACCTTTTACAAATGTGTATCGAATGAAGCATAAGTGTAGTTTGCTTTCATCGCTCTCATCATGCTGTACGAAACGCGCTTGCGTGGTCAGTAAGAAGTGCCAGACTTTATATTCCACTTTTATTCCTTTTTATTCTTATCGATAGCGTTTCGTTTTTTAAACCGCAGCGACCTTACCGCTATAGTCAGGTAATCATTAATAAAAGGATAAAAAAATGAAACTGACAACACATCATCTACGGACAGGGGCCGCATTATTGCTGGCCGGAATTCTGCTGGCAGGTTGCGACCAGAGTAGCAGCGATGCAAAACACATTAAAGTTGGCGTTATAAATGGCGCAGAACAAGATGTCGCGGAAGTCGCTAAAAAGGTGGCAAAAGAGAAATATGGCCTCGATGTTGAACTGGTAGGATTTAGCGGTTCGTTGCTACCGAACGATGCGACAAATCATGGCGAACTTGATGCGAATGTCTTCCAGCATCGACCCTTTCTTGAACAAGATAATCAGGCGCATGGTTATAAACTGGTAGCGGTGGGAAATACGTTTGTCTTCCCTATGGCGGGTTATTCCAAAAAAATCAAAACCGTGGCGCAAATAAAAGAAGGCGCGACAGTGGCGATCCCCAACGACCCGACCAACCTTGGTCGCGCACTTTTACTGTTGCAAAAAGAGAAGCTAATTACTCTGAAAGAGGGAAAAGGGTTATTACCTATCGCGCTGGATATAACCGATAATCCTCGTCATTTGCAGATTATGGAACTCGAGGGGGCGCAGCTCCCGCGCGTACTGGATGATCCCAAAGTTGATGTGGCGATTATCAGCACCACTTACATTCAGCAGACCGGGCTTTCTCCGGTGCACGACAGCGTATTTATTGAAGATAAAAATTCGCCGTATGTGAATATTTTGGTGGCACGGGAAGATAATAAGAATGCAGAAAACGTGAAGGAATTTCTGCAATCTTATCAATCATCCGAAGTCGCTAAAGCGGCAGAAACCATCTTTAACGGTGGCGCGGTGCCTGGCTGGTAATTCTCACTCATCCCGCGCCGGACGATTTATTTTTCTGGCGCGGCGACGGGAATCCATTGAAATCAAAATTACCGATGACAGAATCAGCAGCGTTCCCAGCCAGTCCGGTAATGTGAACGTGATCCCCAGCAACAGCAAAGAGAGTAGCGCGCTACTTAATGGTTCTGCACAGCTCAAAATGCTGGCTTTTGGACCGCCAATTAATTGTGCTCCTTTCAGGTACAGACTAAATGTCAGGGACGTACCAATGACGATCAAATAAAAAAACGCCAAAATCAAACTGCCGTTAACGACAAAGTTTGTCCCTTGTCTGGCATAAAAAGGCAACAGAATCAGACCGCCGATCAGCATACTCCAGCCGACGACAGACAACGTGCCATAGCGGGCAATTAGCGTTGAGGGATAGGTGGTATAGAATGCAGCAGCAAATGCCGAGGCAATGCCCCAGAACAACGCGGCAGGAGAGATCGATAATGACGTCGGATTACCGTGTGTCACCAATAAAAAAGTCCCGACCAGCGATGTCAAAATAGCGCAGAAAACCAGAATGCCCGGGCGCGATTTACGCACCAGTGAGAACCAGGCGACGATAATCGTCGGTGAGAGGAATTGCAGCACCGTTGCCGTGGCTGCGTTCGATTTTTCGATGGTTAGCAAAAAAGTGAGCTGTACAGTTAGCGCGCCAACCACGGAAAAAATCAGCAGGCTAATGGCATCTTTATGATTGTTAATAATAGAAAAGATTTTATCGCCATGAACAAATGACAGCGTCAGTAGAATCAAACCGGCGAATATCAAACGCGTCATAGTCAAAAACTGCGACGACATCTGGCTTTGCTCCATGATGTATTGCGCGCAGACCCCTGAACTTCCCCACAACACGGCGGCAATCAGAACGTTCAGCATCCCCTTTCTGGTGGAACCCATTTTTCCCTCTGCATACTGTTTTGTCGTTTATGTATGCAGGCATGATAGCAAAAATGGCGAGGATGGCTCTGTTTGCGCCACGCCGATTTTTCTTAGCCCAGACTGGTGAGCTAAATATCTTTAATAAACAGCAGGCAAATCATCGCAATACCCAACATCCCTATCGCCAGCCAGAACAACGCATGGTAGCTCCAGATTTCAACCATAATTCCGTCAACAGAGCCGGCGATAATCCAGCCGACGCGTGAAGTATTTGCATATAACGTTGTCGCAGAGCCTATTTTTTCAGGCATCAGGTCCTGAAAATAAAGCATGCCGATACCACAGAGAATACCAAGGAAGATGGCATTAAGAATTTGCAATTCCAGCTCAACCGCCGGAGTCGTCGCCATGAGTACGCTGGCGTAAAAACACATTCCACTCACGATAGCAATGAGCATTAATAGTCGCTTGCCAATACGTTTCATGTAATAGCCTGTGATTAACATCATCGGAATTTCCAGACCGGCAGCGATACCAATCATTTCCCCAGCCAGTTTATCGGTTAGATGCAGTTCATCAATAATAAATAGCGGCATATTTATCATGTAGAGATTATTCGCCGCCCACATCATTGAACAGACCACAAAAAGTAGCCGCGTATCCCGCTTCCTGTGGGTGGAGGGTAAAATTTCTACGGGTTGGGTAACGACAGGAATATTTCTTTGTATTGATGGCAAAAACAACCAGACTATCAGTCCGCAAACAACAAATGCGATGGCAGCGGTGAGATACATCACTTTAAAACTAAATCCCATTGCCAGTTCATAAGCGAGCGGTGGCCCGATAACCCAGGCAAGCGAGATCTGAGCACGTAAAAATGTACTGAACATGACCGTCTCACGGCCTGTTCTGTCGGCGTGTTCACGGGCGAGGGCGAACATTTGCGGGTTTGCGGTGGAAGCAAAACTACTCAGAAGTACGCCCGTTGAGAGGAGAATGAAGTAGTTGCGATTCCACGCAAAAAGCGTGCAGGCCAGCACTCCAAATAAGCAACATAGCAGAATCAGTAATTTACGGTCGCCTTGTTTATCGGAGTGCCTTGCCAGAAATTGACTGACCAGAATTCCCATAATAGCGCTACCGGTGAAGAAAAAACCTACCATTATAGGACGGGCTTTCAGTTCATCTGCGAGGAATATACTTAGGGTAGGAGTCTGAAGAGCGCCCGCAATACCCGTCAGAAAGGCGACAAGTAAAAATGCCGCGGCAGTGAGATCAAGTATTTTTGATGGAGTGGTAGCCGTTTTTTGCATTCTTCTGAATCACCGGGCGAAAAAATATAACTGAGTTACAAATAAGTACCAGTCGAATGAGTATTGTATTAAGAATTTTTGAGTATCGCTGAGACAACCAGAAAGCAATGCTAGCGCAATATTATAGGGCCAGCAATTGAGATTATTAGTAAAAGCATGTTAAGAATTAATTACCGAATTTATATATTAATTATAGTAAGGCAATGAGCTATTTTTGATAGTAAAAATAAAACAAGTTGATTTGATATATTAAATGAACAAATTAATCTTGATGGCAGTCTGATTATTGGTGAAGTTTATAGTCAGTTTTTTTCGCCAGCGGTTAAAGAAATAGAATAGTCGTATAAAAAAGGGTGTTCTGGGGCGAGTAAAACAACATCTTCACCTTAATGGCGATACAGTTGGCTGAGAGTCAGCAGGGGGGCAAATCACCTGCAAATAAACACGGCGCATACTGGCGTGAATATCGCGGATGCGTTCGAGGACAGAAGAACCGACAGGCGGATTCTTCAGCCGCTCATCGTCCATCACAAAACCTTAGACCAGGTATTCCTGAAGCCGATTGAATATTGAGCAGTAGAAAATATCTGGATTGACAGTATTACAAGGGGTTGGAGAACGTCAGGAGAGGCATTTTGGCGGAAGATCACAGGAGTCGAACCTGCCCGGGACCGCTGGCGGCCCCAACTGGATTTGAAGTCCAGCCGCCTCACCGGAGACGACGATCTTCCGCGCCTCGATTGCTACATGGAGGCGGGGCGCATTATAGCTACTTCCTTGAGTTTCTACATCCCCCAGATCAGTTTTTTCCGCCTAATACACGCAGCGTATTATCACGAAAGCATTATAGTTCATATAAAACCCATATTTTACAATGATATATGAGCGGAATTAACGCTACCACGATCACATAAAACAAGAATCATAAATTAATAACCAGATATCGGAATATTCGCTCTCACAGGGATGGTTTACAAAATGCGTTATCGGTCTCAGCACCCCTATAGCATCGAGGAAAAGCAGATGAAGAGTGAAGTGTTGTCCGTTAAAGAGAAAATTGGTTATGGCATGGGAGACGCCGCCAGCCACATTATTTTCGATAACGTAATGTTATATATGATGTTCTTTTATACCGATATTTTTGGCATTCCTGCCGGTTTTGTCGGAACCATGTTTTTGGTCGCTCGTGCACTGGATGCGATTTCCGATCCTTGCATGGGGTTGTTGGCCGATCGAACGCGCTCTCGCTGGGGTAAATTTCGTCCGTGGGTACTGTTTGGCGCACTGCCATTCGGGATCGTCTGTGTACTGGCCTATAGCACGCCAGATCTCAGTATGAACGGCAAAATGATCTATGCAGCAATTACTTACACCCTACTTACCTTACTTTATACCGTCGTCAATATCCCTTACTGCGCATTGGGTGGTGTAATCACCAATGACCCGACTCAGCGTATCTCGCTGCAATCCTGGCGTTTTGTGCTGGCGACCGCGGGAGGCATGCTTTCTACTGTTCTGATGATGCCACTGGTTAATTTAATTGGCGGTGATAATAAACCACTCGGTTTCCAGGGCGGTATCGCGGTCCTTTCCGTGGTGGCATTCATGATGCTGGCATTTTGTTTCTTCACCACTAAAGAACGCGTTGAAGCACCACCTACAACAACGTCTATGCGGGAAGATTTACGTGATATCTGGCAAAACGACCAGTGGCGGATTGTCGGTTTACTAACCATTTTCAATATCCTGGCGGTGTGCGTACGCGGTGGGGCGATGATGTATTACGTCACATGGATTTTGGGCACGCCGGAAGTGTTTGTCGCTTTTCTCACCACTTATTGCGTGGGTAACCTGATTGGTTCCGCACTGGCAAAACCTCTGACCGACTGGAAATGTAAAGTCACTATCTTCTGGTGGACGAACGCCCTGCTGGCAGTGATTAGCCTCGCGATGTTCTTTGTTCCCATGCAGGCCAGCATCACTATGTTTGTCTTCATCTTCGTGATTGGTGTGTTGCATCAACTGGTGACACCTATCCAGTGGGTAATGATGTCCGATACCGTCGACTACGGCGAGTGGTGCAATGGTAAACGCCTGACCGGGATCAGTTTTGCTGGCACACTGTTTGTGCTCAAACTGGGGTTGGCCTTCGGCGGCGCTCTTATCGGCTGGATGCTGGCTTATGGCGGATATGATGCGGCAGAAAAAGCGCAGAACAGCGCCACGATTAGCATCATTATTGCGCTATTCACGATTGTTCCGGCGATCTGTTATTTGCTGAGCGCGATTATCGCTAAACGCTACTACTCACTCACGACGCACAATCTGAAAACCGTTATGGAACAGCTGGCTCAGGGTAAACGCCGTTGCCAGCAACAATTCACCTCTCAAGAAGTGCAGAACTAAGGAACGGCAATGAAAATTAGCGATGGAAACTGGTTGATTCAACCTGGCCTCAATTTGATTCACCCGCTTCAGGTGTTCGAGGTTGAACAGCAGGATAATGAAATGGTGGTCTATGCTGCCCCCCGTGATGTACGTGAACGTACCTGGCAGCTTGACACGCCTTTATTTACGCTGCGCTTTTTCTCCCCACAGGAAGGTATTGTCGGTGTGCGGATTGAGCATTTTCAGGGGGCGCTGAATAACGGTCCTCATTACCCGCTCAATATTTTGCAGGACGTGAAGGTCACAATCGAAAACACAGAACGTTATGCTGAGTTTAAAAGTGGCAACTTAAGCGCGCGTGTCAGCAAAGGTGAGTTCTGGTCACTGGATTTTCTGCGCAACGGCGAACGTATTACCGGTAGTCAGGTGAAAAATAATGGCTACGTGCAGGACACGAATAATCAACGCAATTATATGTTTGAGCGGCTTGATCTTGGCGTTGGCGAAACAGTTTACGGTCTGGGAGAGCGCTTTACTGCCCTGGTGCGCAATGGCCAGACGGTAGAGACCTGGAACCGGGACGGCGGCACAAGTACTGAACAGGCGTATAAAAATATCCCGTTCTACATGACTAACCGTGGTTATGGGGTACTGGTCAATCATCCCCAGTGTGTCTCTTTTGAAGTGGGATCGGAGAAAGTCTCCAAAGTGCAGTTCAGCGTTGAGAGTGAATATCTCGAATACTTTGTTATCGACGGCCCGACGCCGAAAGCGGTACTTGATCGTTATACCCGCTTTACTGGTCGTCCGGCGCTGCCGCCCGCGTGGTCCTTCGGCCTGTGGCTAACCACTTCATTTACCACCAACTACGACGAAGCGACGGTAAACAGCTTTATCGATGGTATGGCGGAACGCAATCTGCCGCTGCATGTTTTCCACTTTGACTGTTTCTGGATGAAAGCCTTCCAGTGGTGCGATTTTGAGTGGGACCCGCTGACTTTCCCTGACCCGGAAGGGATGATCCGCCGCCTGAAAGCGAAAGGGCTGAAAATCTGCGTCTGGATTAACCCCTATATCGGTCAAAAATCCCCCGTCTTTAAAGAGTTACAAGAGAAAGGCTATTTACTCAAACGCCCGGACGGTTCGCTATGGCAGTGGGATAAATGGCAGCCAGGTCTGGCGATTTATGACTTTACCAATCCGGATGCCTGCAAATGGTACGCCGACAAACTGAAAGGTCTGGTCGCGATGGGCGTTGATTGCTTTAAGACCGACTTTGGCGAACGTATCCCAACTGATGTTCAGTGGTTTGACGGTTCCGATCCGCAGAAAATGCATAACCATTATGCGTACATCTACAACGAACTGGTGTGGAACGTGCTCAAGGACACCGTTGGTGAGGAAGAAGCTGTCTTGTTTGCCCGCTCGGCCTCCGTCGGTGCGCAGAAATTCCCGGTACACTGGGGTGGCGATTGTTACGCTAACTACGAATCAATGGCGGAAAGCCTGCGCGGTGGTTTGTCTATTGGCCTTTCAGGTTTTGGCTTCTGGAGCCACGATATCGGCGGCTTTGAAAATACCGCTCCGGCGCACGTTTACAAACGCTGGTGCGCGTTTGGTTTGCTCTCCAGCCATAGCCGTTTGCACGGTAGCAAATCTTATCGTGTGCCGTGGGCCTACGATGATGAGTCCTGTGATGTGGTGCGCTTCTTCACGCAACTGAAATGCCGCATGATGCCGTATCTGTATCGTGAAGCTGCGCGTGCGAACGCGCGGGGTACGCCGATGATGCGGGCCATGATGATGGAGTTCCCGGACGATCCGGCTTGTGATTACCTTGACCGTCAATACATGTTAGGCGACAACGTGATGGTTGCGCCGGTGTTCACTGAAGCGGGCGATGTGCAGTTCTACCTGCCGGAAGGTCGCTGGACACACCTGTGGCACAACGATGAACTCGACGGTAGTCGCTGGCATAAACAGCAGCACGGCTTCCTGAGTCTGCCCGTTTATGTGCGTGATAACACTCTACTGGCGCTGGGCAACAACGATCAACGTCCCGATTACGTGTGGCACGAAGGCACGGCATTCCACCTCTTTAATCTGCAAGACGGGCATGAAGCCGTCTGTGAAGTGCCCGCTGCTGACGGATCGGTGATCTTTACTTTAAAAGCAGCACGTACTGGCAACACGATTACTGTGACTGGTGCGGGCGAGGCGAAGAACTGGACACTGTGCCTGCGCAATGTTGTGAAAGTAAATGGTCTGCAAGACGGTTCGCAGGCTGAAAGTGAGCAGGGGCTGGTGGTGAAGCCTCAAGGGAATGCGCTGACAATTACGTTGTAATCTATTGATGGAATGCCGGGTACGTCTGAGTCGTACCCGGCGAGATTGATGTTTACCGCACCGGCTCCGTCGATGTAACTTCACCGCTGGAAACGATGCCAGCATTCATGGTTTGAGTCACTTGCTGCTTTGCGGCGTTCACGGCATGCAATTGCCCGCTAACCGTAGGTTTCAACGGGACATTGGCCTGAATATCGCCACTGGCGGTAAGCTGAATATTGCCGTCGCCAGTCAACGGTAATTTAGGCCATCCCCACTGTTGCAAAATATTCACCGGCACACCGCGTCCATTCAGGCTGATATGTGTCTGACGTTGTGGCGTTTGTGAAACACTGGCGGTGGCTTCCAGAATGCCTTTTTCAGTAAATGCACTCAGTTCGCTGATATTCACCGTGCTGCTGTTGGCGATCAGCGCCAGCGACGGGCGACGAACATCAACACGATTGAATGTCGCGGCGGCGGCATTCAGATTCGCCGAGCCACTCCAGACGCCCCATTTATGATCGGTAACCAGCGTCAGGTTGGCACCGTAACCATCGAGCGCGGTGAGCTGCCACGGGAAGTCAGGGTCGATATCAATGATCAGATTGCGGCTGGCGCTAAATCTCTTCAGTTGCAGGCTGTTTAACCAACCGGGTGTCGTTTCCATCCACAACTGTTGCCAGTTTTTCGGCAAGGTATATTCCAGCCCGGCAATTGCCGCATCATCAAGGATCAACGTTTTCCCGTCACGCAGCCAGTTCCCTGACGTTCTGACCATACCCCCTTCCCAGCGGCTGGTGAACTGGCGCAGCGCTACGCCCTGCGGGGAAAATTCCGTGTTTATAATCGGGTCAAATAAATGCAGCGAACCATAAATGAACTCGCTAGCGTTCATCGACAGTTTGCCTTCCTGTGTCTGCCAGTCATCTTTACTGAAGGTCATGTTGCGCAAGCTGAGATCGAGGTCGGTCACCGCCCAGTCCGGACCTTGCAAACGAGCATCGATCACTTCCAGGCGACCAATCTGCAACGACGGGACAGAGCGTAATGGCGCAAAGAAGTCGGTTAGCGATTTTTCGCTTTGTAGACGTATATCCGCCATGCGCAGGTTTTCCACTTGCCAGCTGCCGTCGGCGTTACGCTGCGCGTTTCCGGTTAATGTCCCGCGGGCGATGTCGGCACCCAGGTTAGTCAGCGTAACGCGATCGTTATCAATACTGCCTTCAATCAGTACATTGGTGGCAGGAACATCATTGAGCGAAAGCGATCCGGCACTAAACTGAATCTGCGCCTTCGTACCCAGCACTTTACCGGCTTTTGGTGACCACGGAACTACGCCGCCATTTACCCGCTGCGCGCTCAGTTTCCATTCGCTATTCGGGCTATTAAACGCCATATCACGCAGTTGCAGACGATCGGCTTTGAACGGTAGCGGCGCGGTCTGGTCGGTGAGATTCAGCGTCCCGTTTTCCAGCAGGATGGTATCGACATGGCGTGGTTCGGTCAGTTGCCGACTGCTTAGCGCAATGTCGACACTTTTGGCCACCAGGGTCGCGGGCTGGCCATCACGACCAAACGTGACGTTCTCCAGCACGATATGAGATGGCGCGGAAAAACGGTGATCCATCGCCCCGAAGGCCAGATGATAGTCGCTATTCTCGGAAACCCATGCGCTGATATGTTCTGCTCCCCAGCGGGTTTGCAGAAGAAAATAGAGGCCAGCGATCGCCACTAACAGAGCGATGAGAATGTAGAGAAGCAGCTTCCCAATAAATTTCATGGTCTTCCATCCCGTGAAATGCACATAAGGGAGTTATGCACGATTTACGCGCAATCCTCAAGGCGGGAATGGTTAAAGAGGTGAGACTGCGGCGGTAATTATCTTACCGCCGCCAGTGAATTACTGTTTTTCTGGTGGGAAAATCAGATTCAGCACGATGGCAGTAATACCGCCCGCGGCGATCCCGGAGGAGAGCAGGTTTTTCAGCCATTCAGGGGCAAACTGCAAAATCAGCGGCTGCTGAGACACGCCCAGACCAACCGCCAGCGACAGCGCGATAATCAGAATCGCCCGACGGTTCAGCGGCTCACGAGAAACGATACGCACACCGGAGGCGGCGATGGTGCCAAACATTACAAGCGTTGCGCCGCCCAGAACCGGTTCTGGAATGTGTTGTACAAAACCGCTCACTGCCGGGAACAGACCCAGCACGATCAACATCAGCGCGACGACAAAACCGACATAGCGGCTGGCAACACCAGTCAACTGGATCACTCCGTTGTTTTGCCCGAAGCAGGAGTTCGGGAAGGTGTTAAACACCGCCGAAACAAACGAGTTCAGGCCGTTTGCCAGCACGCCGCCTTTCAGGCGTTTCATGTACAGCGGACCGGACACTGGCTGTTCGGAAACGTCAGAGGTCGCCGTGATATCGCCAATGGTTTCCAGCGAAGTGATCATAAAGACCAGCATCAGCGGCAGCAGCAGACTCCATTCAATGCCAAGACCGTAATAGAGCGGCGTTGGCACCATAATCAGTTCTTGCGTCATCGGTTCGTTGCTTTCTGGCAACATGCCCATAAACCACGCCAGCGCATATCCGGCCGCCATCGCAATTACCAGTGAGGCCACGCGTAAGTAAGGGTTACGTTGACGGTTAAGCAGGATAATTAAGGCTAAAACCACGCCTGCCAGCAGCAGATTTTTCGGTGCGCCGAAGGTGTTATCGCTCATGGCTGCGTAACCGCCGCCAATGGAGGTCAGCCCCACCTGAATTAGCGACAGGCCGATAATCATCACCACAACGCCAGAAACCAGCGGCGTAATAATGCGGCGCGCCAGATGCAGAACGCGGGAGATCACCATCTCGGTGCAACTTGCCAGCATCAACGTGCCGAACAAAGCCGCCATCATGGTAGGAACATCAGCACCACCGGTTTTCAGCGCGGTACCGCCCATAATCAGCGGGGCAACAAAGTTGAAGCTGGTGCCCTGAATAGACAACAGCCCGGAGCCAACCGGACCCCAGGCCTTAATTTGAATAATCGATGCCACACCGGAGGCAAACAGCGACATACTAATAATGTGTTGCGTGTCTTGTGCCGGTAAACCCAGCGCCTGGCAGATTAATAGCGCTGGCGTGATCACCGCAACGAACATCGCCAGCAGATGCTGACAGGCGGCAAACAGGGTTTGAGGAAGCGGCGGACGATCTTCAAGACGGTAAATCAGTTCGCTGTTTTGAGTCTGCGCAACCGGTTGCGCATTTTCTGACTCGAGGGTGGAAACAGACATCGAAAACAATCCCGTGGTAGCAAAGCGGGCATTTTAGCTGACCGAAAGAGAAAAGCAAACGTTTGCCACATCCTCATCTAAATATTTAAATGAGATAAATGCACTTTTTTATATAACTTTTGGTATTTTTCTGCTTAAAATCCATGCCATTTGTTCATTAACAGCTGAGAATTTGACCCAGGAAAGCATAACTCGATACCCGTCATAGTTCATGAGGTTGCCACTGCGCGATGAAGTATGACGAGTATGAAAGAGTGATGCGGATACAAAGGAGTAACTATGTTTCATCTCGATACTTTAGCAACGCTTGTTGCCGCAACGCTGACGTTGCTGCTCGGGCGTAAGTTGGTCCATTCCGTCTCCTTTTTGAAGAAATACACCATACCGGAACCTGTTGCGGGTGGTTTGTTGGTGGCGCTAGCGCTACTGGTACTGAAAAAAAGCATGGGCTGGGAAGTCAACTTTGATATGTCCCTGCGCGATCCGTTAATGCTGGCTTTCTTCGCCACCATTGGCCTGAACGCCAACATTGCCAGTTTGCGTGCCGGTGGGCGTGTGGTTGGCATCTTCTTGATTGTGGTTGTTGGTCTGTTGGTGATGCAAAATGCCATTGGCATTGGTATGGCTAGCCTGTTAGGGCTTGATCCGCTGATGGGGCTGTTGGCCGGTTCTATTACGCTTTCCGGCGGTCACGGTACGGGCGCTGCGTGGAGTAAATTGTTCATTGAACGTTATGGCTTCACCAATGCGACGGAAGTGGCGATGGCCTGTGCAACGTTCGGTCTGGTGCTGGGCGGCTTGATTGGCGGTCCGGTGGCGCGCTATCTGGTGAAACACTCCACCACGCCGAACGGTATTCCGGATGACCAGGAAGTCCCGACGGCGTTTGAAAAGCCGGATGTGGGCCGCATGATCACCTCGCTGGTGCTGATTGAAACTATCGCGCTGATTGCTATCTGCCTGACGGTGGGGAAAATTGTTGCGCAACTTTTGGCTGGCACTGCTTTTGAACTGCCGACCTTCGTCTGTGTACTGTTTGTTGGCGTGATTCTGAGCAACGGTCTGTCAATGATGGGCTTTTACCGCGTCTTTGAGCGTGCGGTATCCGTGCTGGGTAACGTAAGCCTGTCGTTGTTCCTGGCGATGGCGCTGATGGGGCTGAAACTGTGGGAGCTGGCTTCGCTGGCGCTGCCGATGCTGGCGATTCTGGTGGTACAGACCATCTTCATGGCGTTGTATGCCATCTTCGTTACCTGGCGCATGATGGGCAAAAACTACGATGCGGCAGTGCTGGCTGCGGGTCACTGTGGTTTTGGCCTCGGTGCAACGCCAACGGCAATCGCCAACATGCAGGCGATCACTGAACGCTTTGGCCCGTCGCACATGGCGTTTTTGGTGGTGCCGATGGTCGGTGCGTTCTTTATCGATATCGTCAATGCGCTGGTAATTAAGTTGTATTTGATGTTGCCGATTTTTGCCGGTTAACCGATGAAGCGGCGGTAGAAGTGCCGCCGCAACAAAGACAAATGCCTGATACGCTTCGCTTATCAAGCCTGCGTATTGATTCATAATTTATTGAATTTGTAGGGTGATGAATCGCATCCGGCAGGAAGGTAGGGTAACCTGAAATGGCGGTCTTCTCACTGCCGCCTTTTACGCATTCGAGTAACGTTCCGTCTCCGGCATCCAGCGTTCTATCAGGGCTTTTGCCTGTTGTGGGTAACGTTCGTGAATATGGCGTGCCAGGCGCTGAACTTCCGGGATCATCGCCTGATCGCGCAGTAAATCCGCCACTTTAAATTCAGCATTACCCGTCTGACGCGTGCCTAACAATTCGCCAGGGCCGCGAATCTCCAGATCTTTTTGCGCAATCACAAAACCGTCGTTACTGTCGCGCAGCACTTGCAGGCGAATTTGCGCCGTTTTAGAAAGCGGCGTTTTGTAGAGCAGCACGCAGTGAGAAGCCACCGCGCCACGACCTACGCGCCCGCGCAGCTGGTGTAACTGCGCCAGACCCAGACGCTCCGGGTTTTCGATAATCATCAGACTGGCGTTAGGCACATCAACGCCGACTTCAATAACGGTTGTGGCAACCAGCAGGTGTAGCTCACCTTGTTTAAACGACGCCATCACCGCCTGTTTCTCGGCAGGTTTCATCCGCCCGTGTACCAGGCCAACGTTCAACTCTGGTAGCGCCAGTTTCAACTCTTCCCAGGTAGCTTCCGCCGCCTGCGCTTCCAGCAATTCCGACTCTTCAATCAACGTACAAACCCAGTATGCCTGACGACCTTCAGTTATGCAGGCGTGGTGCACGCGGTCAATGATGTCGGTACGGCGGGTATCAGGAATAGCGACCGTAGTCACTGGCGTGCGGCCTGGCGGCAGCTCATCTATCACCGAGGTATCGAGATCGGCATACGCAGTCATTGCCAGCGTGCGGGGGATCGGCGTGGCGGTCATGATCAACTGATGCGGATGGAAGCCCTGCTGCTGGCCTTTCTCCCACAATGCCAGACGCTGATGCACGCCAAAACGATGCTGTTCGTCGATAATCACCAGCGCCAGGCCGTTAAACTGCACCTGTTCCTGGAAGATGGCGTGTGTACCGACAATCATCTGCACCTGACCGCTGGCGATGGCTTCCTGCTGTGCCAGCCGTGCTTTACCTTTCTGCTTACCGGCGAGCCAGCCCACTTCGATACCGAGCGGTGCAAACCAGTTGCGGAAGTTATTGGCGTGCTGCTCGGCGAGTAATTCGGTTGGTGCCATCAATGCTACCTGTTTGCCGTGGGCAATCGCACGCAACGCGGCGAGGGCGGCGACCAGCGTTTTACCGGAACCTACATCGCCCTGCACCAGACGCATCATCGGCACATCCAGCGCCATATCGCGCTCGATCTCCGCCACTACGCGTGCCTGTGCGCCCGTTGGCTTGAACGGTAAGGCGGCGAGGAGTTTATTTTTCAGCGTGTCATTGGCGCTCAGCGGCTGGGCATGAAAACGCTGTGCTCCGGCACGTAAGGCTAACATGCTGAGGTTGTGCGCCAGCAGTTCTTCCAGAATCAGACGACGTTGCGCCGGATGCTGCCCGGTTTCCAGATCGCTAAGCTGTAGCGTCGGTGGCGGGCGGTGCAAAGTGCGCAACGCTTCCGGTAGCGTCATCATTCCTTGTGACAGTTCCGGCGGCAGGAGTTCTTCAATGGCGCAGGTGTCGAGCAGATCCAGCGCCTGGTCGGTTAATTTACGCAGCGTGGCCTGCTTTACGCCTTCCGTTGTTGGATAAACCGGCGTGAGCGTTTCCTGTAATTCTGGCGTGCTGAGATCGCCCTGCACGCGGTATTCCGGGTGGATCATCTCCGCACCATATTTACCGCGCTTTGCTTCGCCATAAGCCAGTACACGGCGGCCCGCCGCCAGGCTATTTTTCATTGCCGCGCTGAAATTGAAAAAGCGCATGGTGAGGATGCCGGAACCGTCGCTGATCTGGCAGGTCATCATCCGCCGACCGCCGAAGGAGATATTGCAGTTCAGCACTTCGCCTTCCACCGTGGCATAAACGCCCGGCAGTAGTTCTCCGATGGGGTAGAGATGGGTGCGATCTTCGTAGCGCAGGGGAAGGTGTAAGAGTAGATCCTGCACGGTATGCAGGTTGATTTTCGCCAGTTTGTTACTAAGTGCTGCGCCAACGCCCGTTAGGGAACTGAGTGGGACAGCATCTAACAGGCGACCTTTCATGGCACTTACCCTGCAGCCTGCATAGTAGCCCACCAGTCGGCATCAGCTTCGATCTCGCCTTGCTGATTGACGTGGGGATAAGGCAGGCCTTTGCGTTTTGCGACTTTCGCCAGCACCGGATAGCCGCCTTCAAACAACAGGCGTTGTTGCTCTGCTTCCGGCAACATGCTGTTTTCACGCAGGTACATGCCTGCATTTTGCCGCTGACGCTGGGCTTCGTAAAGAATGAGGGCTGAGGCAACGGAAACATTCAGCGACTGCACCATGCCGATCATCGGAATGATGATGTCCTGATCCGCCAGGGCCAATGCTTCCTGCGTGATGCCCGTTTTCTCCTGTCCCATCAAAATGCAGGTCGGGCGAGTGTAATCAATTTCGCGGAAATCGACAGCGTTATCAGAAAGATGGGTTGCCAGAATCTGCATGCCCTGGCCTTTGAGATGAGCGACGGCATCGCCAATGGTGCGGTGTGTTTTCACCTGTACCCAGCTGTTACTACCCGCCGCTGCCGAAGCCATGGTGCGCATGCGGCTACCAGGCCAGACGGCGTGAACTTCATGTACGCCAACGGCATCTGCGGTACGAATAATCGCAGAAACGTTATGAGGTTTGTGGACCTGCTCCATGCAGACGGTCAGATCAGGCTGCCGCCTGGCGAGCATTTCGCAGATGCGTGCATAACGTGTTGGGTTCATAAAACATTAATTTCGGTTTCGGGTGACTTTAATCACGTCTGGCATCACGCGGATTTTGCGCATGATATTCGCCAGATGCACACGGTCACGAGCGGTCAGACGAATAAAGGCGCTGTAGACGCGACCATCTTTCTCTTCCGTATTCAAACTTTGAATATTCGAAGTCGTGGTGTTAATTGCCGCCGTCAGGTTTGCCAGCGCACCCTGATGATTGAACATCTCCACCTTGATTTCGGTGATGAACTCCTGCGCCGTCTCTTTATCCCATTCCACAGCCATAAACTTCTCTGGCTCTTTCTGGTAGCCACGGATATTACGGCAGGATTCATGGTGGATCACCAGACCTTTACCGGGGCTGACGTGGGCGATAATCGGGTCGCCAGGAATAGGGCGGCAGCATTTCGCAAAGGTGATCAGCACGCCATCGGCACCTTTAATGGGCAGATGTCCGTGGCTTTGGGTTGCCGGTGGAATGGAGGCGTCCCCATGTTGCAGATTTTTCGCGACCACCACGCTCATTGCGTTACCAAGTCCGATTTCTGCCAGCAGATCGTCAAGCGTTGCCAGCTTCATGCGATCCAGCTCGCGCTGAATATTTTCCTGCGGGATTTCATTCAGCTTACGGCTACCACCCAAAGCATGGTTGAGCAGACGACGGCCCAGGCTTACAGAATCATCACGCTTGAGGTTTTTCAGCAACTGACGAATTTTGGCGCGCGCTTTCGAGCTAACGACAAAGTTCAGCCACGCGGCATTCGGGCGAGCGCCCGGAGCGGTAATGATTTCAACGGTTTGACCGCTGGTAAGCGGCTGCGACAGCGGGTAAGGCTGGCGGTCAACGCGTGCGCCCACGCAGGCATGGCCGATATCGGTATGCACTGCATAAGCGAAGTCGACGGGCGTTGCACCGGCAGGCAGCTCGACAATGCGCCCTTCCGGTGTGAAAACGTAAATCTCATCCGGGAAGAGATCGGATTTAACGCTCTCGATAAATTCAAACGAACTACCGGCGCTCTGTTGCAGCTCCAGCAGGCTTTGCATCCAGCGCTGGGCGCGGATTTGTGCGGTAGTACTGGTTTCGCCGTGCTCTTTATAAGCCCAGTGCGCGGCAACACCCATCTCCGCCATCTGGTCCATATCTTCGGTACGGATCTGGACCTCAACCGGCACACCGTGCGGGCCGATCATCGAGGTGTGCAAAGACTGATAGCCGTTCGCTTTTGGAATGGCGATATAGTCTTTCACGCGGCCCGGACGCGGCTTGTACAGGCTGTGCATCTGGCCCAGCACGCGATAACAGGTGTCAGAATCATTGACGATCACGCGGAAAGCGTAGATGTCCATGATCGAGTGAAAACGCTGCTCTTTGAGCACCATTTTGCAGTAAATCGAATAAAGATGCTTCTCGCGACCACTGACGCGGCACGGTATTCCCGCTTCCTGCAAACGCCCTTCGATTTCAGAAAGAATCTTCTGGATCATCTCTTTACGGTTGCCGCGCGCGGCTTTCACCACTTCTTTGATTACGCGATAACGGTTGGGATACAGCGCCTCAAAACCCAGCTCTTCGAGTTCGGTTTTAATGTGGTGGATACCTAAACGGTGCGCCAGCGGGCTATAAATTTCGAGAGTTTCACGGGCGATGCGGCGACGTTTGTCCGGGCGAAGTGAGCCCAGCGTGCGCATGTTGTGGGTACGGTCGGCAAGTTTGATGAGGATGACGCGGATATCCTGCACCATCGCCATAATCATCTTGCGAAAGTTTTCGGCCTGCGCCTCTTTCTTATCGCGGAACTTGAGTTTATCAAGTTTCGACACCCCCTCTACCAGCTCGGCGACGCTTTTACCAAAAAGCTGTTCCATATCCTGGTAGGTGGCGGGAGTATCTTCAATCACGTCATGCAGCAGCGCCGCCATCAGCGTTTCATAGTCGAGTTTCATCTCGGCCAGAATGCAGGCAACCGCTACCGGGTGCGTGATATAGGGTTCACCGCTTGAACGTGTTTGCCCCTCGTGAGCATCACGTGCAACGAGATACGCCTGCCGCAGACGCTTGATTTGGTCTTCCGGCAGGTAGGTTTGAATCAGTTGATTCAGGCTTTCAAACAGATACAAGGGCGACCCGCTTTGTGATTAACGACGACCTTCAGCAATAGCGGTAACGGCTTGTAATTCAGCGGCTTCCTGCTCTTGCTGTTCCTGGCGTTCGCGAACGTCGAGGATCTGGTTGTTGATCAGACCTTCTTCGATTTCGCGCAGCGCGATTACAGTGGTTTTATCGTTTTCTTCCGGTACCAGCGGATCCTTTCCGCCTACCTGCATCTGACGAGCGCGACGCGCGGCGACCAGTACCAGGTCAAAACGGTTACCAATTTTCTCTACAGCGTCCTGAACAGTTACGCGTGCCATACTTAAAAAGCTCCACAGGTGAAGAAATGACTGGGCATGATACTGAAATCAGGTTCAGTCTGCCAACAATTTGCTGATTAAAGCGTCATGACGCTGCTTTTGGCGGCTCATGCGCAGACGTTCGGCGCGAATAATGGTCTTCAAATCGGTCAACGCGGTATCGAAGTCATCATTCACAATCAGGTAATCATATTCGGCGTAATGGCTCATTTCTGCAACAGCTTGCGCCATACGCTTTGCAATGACCTCTTCGCTGTCCTGACCGCGACCGCGTAGACGGCGGTCCAGTTCAATTTTAGACGGCGGTAAAATAAAGATACTCCGCGCGTGCGGCATCTTCTGGCGAATTTGCTGCGCGCCCTGCCAGTCGATATCGAGAAAAACATCGACACCGGTCGCCAGTACTTGCTCAATGGCCTCACGCGAAGTGCCATAGTAATTACCAAAAACTTCTGCGTGTTCGAGGAACGCATCTCTGCTAATCATTTCTTTAAATTCATCATGATTAACAAAGAAATAATGTTCACCGTGGACTTCACCAGGACGCGGTTGGCGTGTGGTGTGTGAAACAGAAACCTGGGTGTCATACAACGGTTGGGTTTTTAATAAAGCCTGAATCAGGCTGGATTTACCCGCGCCACTGGGGGCAGAAACAATATAAAGCGTGCCTTGAGCCATGAGTATCTTTCGTATGTGATTAGCGAAATAAAGCCTACATACGAGCTTATTATACACGGCGCGGCCATGTGACGTAGCCCTTGCTCACACTTTTTGCGCAAAGTTGTTGCGTTTTGCGTAGCTGCTTCCGCATTTGCCTGTCATTCACTGCAATAAAGACGATTTTCAGGAAGCGTCCTCGCAGACTCCGTTTTTGCCACTCGGCTTTGCTTTCATCACGTTGTATATCTGCCTGACTACCTACAGCGGAGGTGATGATGAAAGTATGGATGGCGATATTAATAAGTATCTTGTGCTGGCAATCATCTGTGTGGGCGGTCTGTCCGGCCTGGTCGCCAGCCAGAGCACAGGAAGAAATTTCCCGCCTGCAACAGCAAATAAAACAGTGGGACGATGACTACTGGAAGGAAGGAAAAAGTGAGGTGGAAGACGGTGTTTACGATCAGTTAAGCGCCCGTCTTACGCAGTGGCAACGCTGCTTTGGGAGCGAGCCCCGCGACGTGATGATGCCGCCTTTAAATGGTGCGGTTATGCATCCGGTTGCCCATACGGGTGTACGCAAAATGGTGGATAAAAACGCATTAAGTCTGTGGATGCGAGAACGTAGCGATCTTTGGGTGCAGCCAAAAGTTGATGGCGTTGCGGTAACCCTGGTTTATCGGGACGGGAAACTGAACAAAGCAATCAGTCGCGGTAATGGCCTGAAAGGCGAGGACTGGACGCAGAAAGTTAGCTTAATTTCCGCTGTGCCGCAAACCGTTAGCGGGCCTTTAGCCAACAGTACGCTTCAGGGGGAAATATTTCTCCAGCGCGAGGGGCATATCCAACAACAAATGGGGGGAATAAATGCCCGCGCAAAAGTTGCTGGCTTGATGATGCGCCAGGACGATAGCGACACGCTGAATTCTCTGGGCGTTTTTGTCTGGGCATGGCCGGATGGACCGCAGTTAATGTCTGATCGTTTAAAAGAGCTGGCTACCGCAGGTTTTACTCTAACGCAGACGTATACCCGTGCGGTGAAAAATGCTGATGAAGTTGCGCGCGTACGCAATGAGTGGTGGAAAGCGGAATTACCCTTCGTCACCGATGGCGTAGTTGTACGAGCGGCGAAAGAGCCAGAATCCCGCCATTGGCTACCGGGCCAGGCAGAGTGGCTGGTGGCCTGGAAATATCAACCTGTAGCTCAGGTTGCCGAAGTGAAGGCAATTCAGTTTGCGGTGGGTAAGAGCGGTAAAATATCGGTGGTTGCGTCACTCGCACCTGTCATGCTGGATGATAAAAAAGTCCAGCGGGTGAATATTGGTTCCGTCAGGCGCTGG
Source organism: Escherichia sp. XD33 (assembly GCF_019375075.1). Lineage (NCBI taxonomy): Bacteria > Pseudomonadati > Pseudomonadota > Gammaproteobacteria > Enterobacterales > Enterobacteriaceae > Escherichia > Escherichia sp. XD33. The sequence continues at coordinate 48,897 of NZ_JAENDM010000008.1, read as the reverse complement.
CAGGAGTGGGATATTGCGCCTGGTGATCAGATTCTCGTCAGCCTTGCCGGTCAGGGTATTCCTCGCATTGATGATGTGGTGTGGCGCGGTGCAGAACGTACAAAACCGACACCGCCAGAAAACCGCTTTAACTCGTTGACCTGCTACTTTGCTTCTGATGTTTGTCAGGAACAGTTCATTTCACGCTTAGTCTGGCTGGGGGCAAAACAGGTTCTTGGGCTGGATGGCATTGGTGAGGCCGGCTGGCGCGCTGCATCAGACTCATCGCTTTGAGCATATCTTTTCCTGGCTTTTATTAACGCCAGAGCAATTACAGAACACGCCGGGGATCGCGAAAAGTAAAAGTGCGCAGCTATGGCATCAGTTTAATCTGGCTCGTAAGCAGCCTTTTACTCGCTGGGTGATGGCAATGGGAATACCGCTAACCCGGGCGGCGCTTAATGCCAGTGATGAACGGTCCTGGTCGCAACTTTTATTTAGCACGGAGCAGTTCTGGCAGCAGCTGCCGGGCACTGGATCGGGGCGCGCCAGACAGGTTATTGAATGGAAGGAAAATGCGCAAATCAAGAAGCTGGGCAGTTGGCTGGCTGCCCAGCAGATCACAGGTTTTGAACCTTAGTGTCCTTCGTGGCTGTAGTAAAAGACCGGTAATCCCAGCTTAAGGCGTAGCGCCAGTAAGCGGGCAAAAAAGCCGAATACCAGGGTGGAGATAATTACCACATCATGATTAGAAACATAGTGTTGCAGCGCGATGTACAGCACGGCGGAGGCAAATGAGACACCGGCATACAACTCTTTCTGGAATACCAGTGGGATGCGTTTACAGAACATATCGCGCAAAACGCCGCCAAACACGCCGGTGGTTACCGCCGCGACAACGGCAATAATTGGGCCGTGCCCCATATCCAGTGCAACCTGTGCCCCGATGATAGAAAAGACCACCAGTCCGAGCGCATCGAGCACCAGAAACACTTTGCGCAGGTAAGGCATTACAGGAGCAACGATAGTGGTGAGTACTGCGGCGGTAGCGACGATAATCACATATTCCGGGTGTTTGACCCAGCCGAGCGGATAGTGGCCCAGCAGAATATCGCGCACTGACCCTCCGCCAATTGCGGTGGCGGTCGCAATAATAATTACGCCAAATGTATCCATGCGCCGTCGTCCGGCCGCCAGCGCCCCCGTCATGGCTTCGGCAGTAATGCCAACCAAATACAAAATGTGTAACAGCATGGTTCTCTCCCTAAAAATCTGTCTGGCAGGGTAGCGATTTGTGCGCATTGTCACGATTGAGATTTTTTAAGGTGAGGGGAAATTGATAACTTGTAGTTATGTGAAATCGCTATTTTCTGTAGCAGAGATGCATTCTTCTGACTTCTTGTCTGAGAAAATGCATAAGAAAAAATAGGTTAAAACTGAGGGGGGAAAAGAAAGGTGCAATATTTAGCCATTGTGTTCACTGCACCTGGACCTTGGCTTACGCATCGGGTGTCTCAATCAACAAAAAGAGTTTTTAGTTTCTGCTATTTCTTCTCTGTAATTTTTACACTGTTTTCCAACTGCTTGATGCTGACCTGCGGGGTCGGCAACTCCTCAGGCATGGTTCCGCCAAGTTCCTGAATGGTTTGCCTCACCTTGCGACCCACGTCAAAGTGTGTGGTGTTTGCTTGCTGTTTTGAATTCACGCCATCCCGCTTGAGTTTTTCTTCTGTTTGGGTAGCTCGAAAGAGATTAGCCGCCAGTTCTGTTGAACCCATATGATCCAGGATCTTCTGATTCTTTTTCAGCCCCTTCCGCTGATGAATAGCTTTCTGATCTAATCCACCATACAGCCCCCGGTAACCATGATTCTGAAATATGGCGAAATCGATAGCTGTCGCTCCCCCAGCTTGCTGCGCTGCCTCAACCAATTGTTTGTTATGTTCTTTCAATTCATTTCTCAGAAAAAGACGCTTTTCGTCTTCACGAAGTTGCCTGAAAGCTTCATCGTCAGCCAGCTCCTGCCGTCGGGTCTGGATAGCAAAATAAGTTTGCCCTGCCGCAATAACCGGTTTCGCAGGGTCGCCGTTTTGTACTACCAGGTAACAGGCATAGCGGGAGAGATGAACATCTTCAAGTTCTCGTTGAGCCCCTGAACCTAATACAACCATTTTGGTGGTTTCAACGAAATGGTCAGATGCAGCTTGATTGCTGGCTTCGCACGCTTGAGTCGCGCGGGCCAGTACCTTTTGAAAATTGCGCCAGCCCCGATAATCCAGTAACGGTGCCAATTCTCTAGCTGACCAAAATTCTTGCCCTTCAGTGCCATAATGCCGTATTTCTTCAAAAGGTTGATGATGTTCGTTCATTGCCCACTCCATGTGATATCGATTGCAAAGAAAGTAAATCTGTAACTGTATTTATATACAGTTGTGAGTATCTCACGTTCTCAGTGTGCTGGGCAAAAAAACATCGCAAAATCTGGAGCAGGCACGCAAAACAGAATTGAAGTTGCGGGGAAGAAAAATGCCGCTCTGTTTGAGTGGGCGGCATTTGTGAAGGCTGAAAAGTAAGAATTAGTGTTACGAGTTACTCAATATTCTGAATCTGCTCGCGCATCTGCTCAATCAACACTTTCAGCTCGATGGCGGAGTTTGTCACTTCGGCATTGATAGATTTCGACGCAAGAGTGTTCGACTCGCGGTTGAATTCCTGCATCATAAAGTCCAGACGACGACCAACGGCTTCTTTTTTCTTCAGAATGTTGTAGGTCTCTTTGACATGCGCTTCCAGGCGGTCCAGTTCTTCGGCAACGTCAATTCGTTGTGCCAGCAGAACCAACTCCTGCTCCAGACGGTTGTTTTCCAACTGAACCTGAGCATCTTCCAGCTTCGCGACCAGACGCTCACGCTGCCATTGCAGGATTTCCGGCATATGGGCGCGGACTTTGACCACTTCGGCGGTGACGCCTTCCAGACGCTGCTCGATCAATGCTTTCAGTGCCTGACCTTCGGTTTCGCGCGCGACAATAAAGTCGTCCAGCGTACCATCCAGCGCCGCGAGAATTTCAGCGGCAATGGCGTCGAGATCCTGCTCCTGGGCTGCCATCACGCCCGGCCAGCGCAGAATATCAACCGGGTTGATTTCCCCTTCGTCACTCTGCATTTTTACCCAGTTCGCGGCAGTTACCAGCTGTTTAGCCAGTTTTTCATTGAGGATCAGCTCACCTTGTGCGCTAACATCTGGCTCATAGCGCAGGGTACATTCCACTTTACCGCGCGTCAGGCGAGAACGAATACGCTCGCGAACGACAGGTTCAAGGCTACGGAACTGCTCCGGCAGACGAAAGTAAGTTTCCAGATAACGCTGGTTTACCGAGCGCATTTCCCAGGTTGCGCTCCCCCATTCACCCTTGATTTCACGCCGGGCGTAGGCGGTCATACTGCGGATCATAGACGTTCCTGTTTATAAAAGGAGAGGTGGAAGGATTATAGCCATCGATGCCTTGTCAGGATAGGAATAACCGCCGGAAGTCCGTATAATGCGCAGCCACATTTGTTTCAAGCCGGAGATTTCAATATGCGTCCAGCAGGCCGTAGCAATAATCAGGTGCGTCCCGTTACCCTGACTCGTAACTATACAAAACATGCAGAAGGCTCGGTGCTGGTCGAATTTGGCGATACCAAAGTGTTGTGTACCGCCTCTATTGAAGAAGGCGTGCCGCGCTTCCTGAAAGGTCAGGGCCAGGGCTGGATCACCGCAGAGTACGGCATGCTGCCACGTTCTACCCACACCCGTAACGCTCGTGAAGCGGCGAAAGGTAAGCAGGGTGGACGCACAATGGAAATCCAGCGTCTGATCGCCCGTGCTCTTCGCGCGGCAGTAGATTTGAAAGCGCTGGGTGAGTTCACCATTACGCTGGACTGCGACGTGCTTCAGGCTGATGGTGGCACGCGTACCGCGTCGATTACGGGTGCCTGCGTGGCGCTGGCAGATGCGCTACAGAAGCTGGTGGAAAACGGCAAGCTGAAAACCAACCCGATGAAAGGGATGGTAGCCGCAGTTTCTGTCGGTATTGTAAACGGTGAAGCAATTTGCGATCTGGAATACGTTGAAGACTCAGCCGCAGAGACCGACATGAACGTAGTGATGACCGAAGACGGGCGCATCATTGAAGTGCAGGGGACGGCAGAAGGCGAGCCGTTCACCCATGAAGAGCTACTCACCTTGTTGGCGCTGGCCCGAGGGGGAATCGAATCCATTGTAGCGACGCAGAAGGCGGCGCTGGCAAACTGATTTTTAAGGCGACTGATGAGTCGCCTTTTTTTTGTCTGTAGAAAAGTAAGATGAGGAGCGAAGGCATGAAACCATATCAGCGCCAGTTTATTGAATTTGCGCTTAGCAAGCAGGTGTTAAAGTTTGGCGAGTTTACGCTGAAATCCGGGCGCAAAAGCCCCTATTTCTTCAACGCCGGGCTGTTTAATACCGGGCGCGACCTGGCACTGTTAGGCCGTTTTTACGCTGAAGCATTGGTGGATTCTGGCATTGAGTTCGATCTGCTGTTTGGCCCTGCTTACAAAGGGATCCCGATTGCCACCACTACCGCCGTGGCGCTGGCGGAGCATCATGACCTTGACCTGCCGTACTGCTTTAACCGCAAAGAGGCAAAAGACCACGGTGAAGGCGGCAATCTGGTTGGTAGCGCGTTACAAGGACGCGTAATGCTGGTAGATGATGTGATCACCGCCGGAACGGCGATTCGCGAATCGATGGAGATTATTCAGGCTAATGGCGCGACGCTTGCTGGCGTATTGATTTCGCTTGATCGTCAGGAACGGGGGCGCGGCGAGATTTCGGCGATTCAGGAAGTTGAGCGTGATTACAACTGCAAAGTGATCTCTATCATCACCCTGAAAGATCTGATTGCCTATCTGGAAGAGAAGCCGGAAATGGCGGAACATCTGGCGGCGGTTAAGGCCTATCGCGAAGAGTTTGGCGTTTAAAGAAACTCGCCGGATGAAAAGTCATCCGGCGTCATATTACTGCAACTGCGCGGCAATTAGCGGCCAGCGGGCGTCAAAATCATCCGTCGGGCGGTATTTAAATTCGCTGCGGACAAAACGTGACAGCATACCTTCACAGAAGGCCAGGATCTGGCTTGCCAGCAGGGTTTCATCGGTGGTGTAACCTTCACCCTCACGCATTCTCTTTTCACGCAATACCTGACGCAGCTGCGCTTCAATACGCTCGAACAGCTGGTTGATACGCCCTTGCAGGCGATCCTGTTCAAACATCAGCGCATGACCAGTGAGGATGCGGGTCAGGCCAGGATTACGCTCACCAAAACCGAGAAGCAGCAACACAATCAGACGCAGGCGCGCTGTGGTGTCTTTCTCATCTTTCAGAATCAGGTTGATGCGAGTAATCAGGCTATCTTCGATAAACTCAATCAGGCTATCGAACATGCGGGTCTTACTGGGGAAGTGGCGATACAGTGCCGCTTCGGAAACGCCGACAGAGGCGGCCAGTTTTGCCGTCGTGATACGTTGGCTTCCATCGCTGGATTCCAGCATCAGCGCCAGAGACTGAAGTATTTCCTCGCGACGGTTCCTTTTCGCAGTTTGTTTTTCTGCCATGTTACAAAATACCCCTGAAAATAAGCACTTGCCAGGCGGCACCCACGCTATGACCGCAAACGAAATGTTTGCGGCTATGTTATGACGTTATTCGGATGCGTATGTGTTACTGACGACCAGAGTGACCAAAGCCGCCTTCACCGCGGTCGGTGGCGTCGAAATCTTCCACCAGATTAAATTCAGCCTGTACTACCGGAACAAAAATCATCTGGGCGATGCGTTCGCCAGGTTGAATGGTGAAGCTGTCCTGACCACGGTTCCAAACGGAAATCATCAACTGGCCCTGATAGTCAGAATCGATCAATCCTACCAGGTTACCAAGCACGATACCGTGCTTATGTCCCAATCCGGAGCGCGGCAGCATCATTGCCGCCAGTGAAGGATCGGCAATATGAATCGCCAGCCCGGTCGGAACCAGCGTAGTGTCACCCGGAGCCAGTTCTACGGCGTCGTCGAGACAGGCACGCAGGTCAAGTCCGGCAGAGCCAGAGGTGGCATAAGTCGGGAGCGGAAATTCCTTCCCAACGCGCGGGTCCAGAATCTTAACGTCGATTTTTTTCATCATAACGGGTCACGATCTCGTCGAGTAATAATTGGCCAAGGAGCTCTTTGCGCTCAAGCGGTAAGACTTTATCTCCGTCCTGCCAGAAAAGGTGTAATGCGTTGTTGTCGCTGTTAAATCCTTGAGTTGGCTGGGAAACATCGTTCGCGCAGATCAGATCAAGGTTTTTACGGATACGTTTTTGCCGGGCGTATTCTTCCACATTATTTGTTTCGGCGGCAAATCCAACGACGTAGGGTCGATGGTCTTTTAGTGCGGCAACGCCTGCGACGATATCGGGGTTTTTAACCATTTTTATTGTTAATTCATCACCCTGCGTGGCCTGCTTTTTGATTTTTTCTGGGGCCACGGTAGCTGCGCGATAATCCGCCACGGCGGCGCAACCGATAAAAATATTTTGCTGCTGTACAGAAGCATTCACGGCGGCTTCCATTTCCAGCGCGGTCATCACATCAACACGTTTAACAAACGGTGGCGTCGGTAGTGAAACCGGACCTGATACCAGCGTGACGTTCGCGCCACGACGGGCAGCGGCGGCGGCGATAGCAAAACCCATCTTGCCGGAGCTGTGATTAGAGATATAACGCACCGGATCGAGCGGTTCACGCGTCGGGCCGGCGGTAATCATAATGTTCAGATGTTTCAGGTCGTTGACGGGCGAAAAATGCGCTACCGCCATATCCACAATGGTTAATGGATCGAGCATTCGCCCTGGGCCGATATCACCACAAGCCTGACTGCCACTGTCTGGCCCCCAGATCAGCAAACCACGGGAAGCAAGCACCTCTAAATTATGCTGCGTGGCAGCGGCACGGTACATCTGCTGGTTCATGGCGGGGAGCACGGCTACAGGCGCAGGTGTAGCCAGACAAATCGTCGATACCAGGTCATTCGCCATTCCGGCAGCAACACGGGCAATCAAATCTGCCGTGGCAGGGGCGAGAATCACTAAATCAGCCCATTTACCCAGCTCAATATGGCCCATAGCGGCTTCGGCTGCCGGGTCCAGCAGACTGTCGGAAACGGGATAACCAGAAACCGCCTGCAAGCTAAGTGGGGTGATAAAGGCTTTTGCCGCTTCGGTCATGGCTACGCGGACGTCGGCCCCGCGATCGCGCAAACGACGCACCAGTTCAGGGGTTTTATAGGCAGCAATACCGCCGCTAACGCCGAGAACGATTTTTTTACCGGCCAGGCTCATGATGATTTTTCCTGTTGGGTGACACCAGAAGTTGGCGATTTTATCACAATACTTTTGTTGTCGTGCCTTCACCTGAGATTCACTTTGCGAGGCTCTTTCCAGGATTGAAAACTGGCCGTCGATTTAACGGAACGACTATGACAGGATGCGAGCACCACAAAGGAGGTGAAGGTGAAAAACAATGCACAGCTGTTGATGCCGCGCGAAAAAATGCTGAAGTTTGGTATTAGCGCCTTAACGGATGTCGAGCTGCTGGCGCTATTTCTGCGTACCGGAACGCGCGGTAAAGATGTATTAACCCTGGCAAAAGAGATGCTGGAGAATTTCGGCTCTCTTTATGGCTTGTTAACCTCTGAATATGAACAATTTAGTGGTGTTCATGGAATTGGCGTAGCGAAATTTGCCCAGTTAAAGGGGATTGCTGAACTGGCGCGACGTTACTACAACGTGCGGATGCGTGAAGAAAGCCCTTTACTCAGCCCGGAGATGACGCGGGAATTTTTACAAAGCCAGCTCACGGGTGAGGAGCGGGAGATCTTTATGGTGATCTTTCTCGACTCCCAACACCGGGTTATAACGCATAGCCGTCTTTTTTCCGGCACGCTAAACCATGTTGAAGTCCATCCTCGGGAAATTATCCGCGAAGCGATAAAAATAAACGCCTCGGCGCTGATCCTTGCACATAATCATCCTTCGGGTTGTGCTGAACCCAGTAAAGCGGATAAACTCATTACTGAACGGATAATAAAGAGTTGTCAGTTCATGGATTTACGCGTGCTCGACCATATCGTGATTGGGCGTGGAGAGTATGTTTCTTTTGCCGAACGCGGCTGGATTTAACCCGCTATGCGCGATCCTTCGGGATCTTTGTCTGTTCGGGACTTGAGCACATCGCTGAGTCAGCGTATACTACGCCACCTTTGAGAATCTCGGGTTTGGCATTTGGGCCTGGCAATCGAGAGTTCACATAGAACTGCGATGACCGGGCTGTAAAGCCTGACGAGGCGCCAATACCCCATACGAAGCTCGAGCTAATTTGATTTTTGGAGAATAGACATGTCCCGAGTCTGCCAAGTTACTGGCAAGCGTCCGGTGACCGGTAACAACCGTTCCCACGCACTGAACGCGACTAAACGCCGTTTCCTGCCGAACCTGCACTCTCACCGTTTCTGGGTTGAGAGCGAGAAGCGTTTTGTCACCCTGCGCGTATCTGCTAAAGGTATGCGTGTAATCGATAAAAAAGGCATCGATACAGTTCTGGCTGAACTGCGTGCCCGTGGCGAAAAGTACTAAGTACTTAGAGGAAATAAATCATGGCTAAAGGTATTCGTGAGAAAATCAAGCTGGTTTCTTCTGCTGGTACTGGTCACTTCTATACCACTACGAAGAACAAACGTACTAAGCCGGAAAAACTGGAACTGAAAAAATTCGATCCAGTTGTTCGCCAGCACGTGATCTACAAAGAAGCGAAAATCAAATAATTCTCGCTTTGATGTAACAAAAAACCTCGCTCCGGCGGGGTTTTTTGTTATCTGCTTGCCCCCATATTGATTGCATCTGTTCATTCCTGGAGATGCTATGCCTGAATTACCCGAAGTTGAAACCAGCCGTCGCGGCATAGAACCGCATCTCGTTGGTGCAACCATTCTTCATGCAGTGGTGCGCAACGGACGCTTGCGCTGGCCGGTTTCAGAAGAGATCTACCGTTTAAGCGACCAACCAGTGCTTAGCGTGCAGCGGCGGGCTAAATATTTGCTGCTGGAGCTGCCTGAGGGCTGGATTATCATTCATTTGGGGATGTCTGGCAGCCTGCGCATCCTTCCAGAAGAACTTCCCCCTGAAAAGCATGACCACGTGGATTTGGTGATGAGCAACGGTAAAGTGCTGCGCTACACCGATCCGCGCCGCTTTGGTGCCTGGCTGTGGACCAAAGAGCTGGAAGGGCATAATGTGCTGGCCCATCTTGGACCGGAGCCGCTCAGCGACGATTTCAATGGTGAGTATCTGCATCAGAAGTGCGCGAAGAAAAAAACGGCGATTAAACCGTGGCTGATGGATAACAAGCTGGTGGTAGGGGTAGGGAATATCTATGCCAGCGAATCACTGTTTGCGGCGGGGATCCATCCGGATCGGCTGGCGTCATCACTGTCGCTGGCAGAGTGTGAATTGTTAGCTCGGGTGATTAAAGCGGTGTTGCTGCGTTCGATTGAGCAGGGCGGTACAACGCTGAAAGATTTTCTGCAAAGTGATGGTAAACCGGGCTATTTCGCACAGGAATTGCAGGTTTACGGGCGAAAAGGCGAGCCGTGTCGGGTGTGCGGTACGCCGATTGTGGCGACTAAACATGCGCAGCGGGCAACGTTTTATTGTCGGCAGTGCCAGAAGTAATTCATGCGCGCCGGATGGCATACCATCCGGCATAAACGCTACGCTAACTTCGCCATCAGCGCCTGATGGACATTCTCCGGCAGGAAATGGGTGACATCGCCCTGATGGCGCGCCACCTCTTTCACCAACGATGAAGAGATAAACGACCACTCTTTCGACGGCATCAGAAACACACTTTCCAGTTCCGGCATTAAGTGGCGATTCATATGCGCCAGCTGCATTTCATATTCAAAATCCGCCACCGCACGCAGGCCACGAATCAGCACCGTAGCGTGTTGATTACGGGCGAAGTTCGCCATCAAATCACTAAACCCGACCACTTCCACGTTCCCCAGATGCGCGGTTGCCTGCTGTGCCAGCGCCACACGCTCTTCCAGGGTAAACATCGGTTTTTTACTGGGGCTGGCGGCAATCGCCAGAATAACGTGATCGAACATTTGCGTGGCGCGCGTCACGATATCGATATGACCATTGGTAATGGGATCGAAAGTACCCGGATAAATCGCCCGTTTTTGCATAACAACCTCAATGCGTTTTCGGTGGCAGGTAAGGTTCCAGCAGTTGAAGCAGACGCTGTAGCGCGCCCTGGTTTTGATACAGTACTTCAACGGCATGACGGCCATAGAAACTACGGTAATCGGCGTCGGTGAGTAAAGAGGAAACCTCTTTTGCAAGCGACGTGGCATCGGTAACGGTAATCAGCCCGCTTGCCTGCTCCAGCCGCGCGCAAATGTCTTTAAAGTTAAAAGTATGCGGCCCCATCAATACCGGAATAGCGTGTGCGGCAGCTTCCAGCGGATTATGCCCACCACGTTCAACCAGTGAACCGCCAACAAAGGCGAGATCGGCAATGCCGTACAGTAACATCAACTCGCCCATCGTATCGCCCACCACAACCTGCGTGCTGGTGGAGGGGACTTCCCCTGAAGAGCGTGTGATATAGCTTAGTCCAGCCTGGCGGACAAGATTAATCGCATCCGGGAAGCGTTCTGGATGACGGGGTACCAGGATGAGCAATAAATTCGGGAATTGCTGTAACAATGCCTGATGTGCGGCGATCACCACACTCTCTTCGCCTTCGTGAGTGCTGGTGGCAATCCATACCGGGCGGTGTGGTGCCCACTGGCGGCGCAGCGTCACGGCTTTAGCAGCCAACTGCGGCGTTACAGAAATATCGAATTTCAGGCTACCGGTAACGGTTACCTGGTTATTTTTTGCGCCCAGCGCCACAAAACGTGCACCATCTTCTTCATTTTGGGCGGCAATCAGCGTAATACGACGCAGCAAGCGACGGACGAATTTACCCAGTTTGGCATAACCTGCGGCCGAGCGGGCAGAGAGTCGCGCGTTAGCGATCACCAGCGGAATTTTACGTTTATGTAGCGCCGCAATCAGGTTAGGCCATAGTTCGGTTTCCATAATCAACACCAGTTTAGGGTCGACTTTATTCAGGAAACGGTTGAGCGCATCGGGCAGGTCATACGGCAGATAAACGTGCTGAACATCCTTCCCGAAAGCCGATTGTACGCGCTCCGAACCGGTTGGCGTCATGGTTGTAACGGTAATCGGTAAATCAGGATAACGATGACGCAGCGCGCGCACCAACGGGATCGCCGCCAGAGTTTCACCGACGGAGACGGAGTGCAGCATAATGCCGCCTGGTTTTAGCGGATGGCGGTAAAAACCGTAACGTTCACCCCAGCGTTTTCGATAGGCCGGAGCCTTACGTCCGCGCACCCAGAGCCGTATCCAGATCAGCGGCTGAATAAGGTAGAGAAGGGCGGTGTAAAGCAATTCGAGCATAGTAAATAGCTGACTTATGGATGTGCTGGGGATTCTATGTATTTAGCTGTGGCTTTACCATTACTTTTCCCGTTTTTGACTTAAATAGCAATTTACCCGCCAATTCTTGCTGAACATCTATACTTTTTTTGTATTTTTATGCGATTCATTGATTTCTGCTGTACGTGCAGGAAGGAATCGCAGAGCAACAGTGAAAGAATATGGTTGCTAATGATTTTATTTGATTGATTTCTTTATTGAAAATCAACAATGTGCTTAAAAATCATTCGGGTCGGATTGCCGCGAAAGAAGTGATACACTAGCGCGTCAATATCAGTGCGGTATCAGTATTCAGGTAGCTGTTGAGCCTGGGGCGGTAGCGTGCTTTTTCTGCTTCACCTTAATCGGATAATCTCAACAAAAAGAGTTACTTGTGGATAAGCCATTTCGAAGAATTTTGCTCATTAAGATGCGTTTTCATGGGGATATGTTATTAACTACTCCCGTCATTAGTTCGCTGAAAAAAAATTACCCTGACGCAAAAATCGATGTGCTGCTTTATCAGGACACCATCCCGATCCTGTCTGAAAATCCAGAGATTAACGCGCTCTACGGCATAAAAAATAAAAAAGCAAAAGCCTCAGAAAAAATTGCCAACTTTTTTCATCTCATCAAGGTATTACGTGCCAATAAGTATGACCTTATCGTCAATCTTACCGATCAATGGATGGTTGCTATACTGGTTCGCTTATTAAATGCCCGTGTGAAAATTTCCCAGGATTATCATCATCGGCAGTCTGCTTTTTGGCGTAAAAGTTTCACCCATTTGGTGCCGTTGCAGGGTGGAAATGTGGTGGAAAGTAACTTATCCGTGCTGACACCATTGGGACTTGATTCGTTGGTGAAGCAGACAACCATGAGTTACCCGCCTGCAAGCTGGAAACGTATGCGTCGCGAACTTGATCACGCTGGTGTTGGACAAAATTATGTGGTTATCCAACCTACGGCGCGGCAAATCTTCAAATGCTGGGACAACGCCAAGTTTTCCGCTGTGATTGATGCCTTACATGCTCGTGGTTATGAAGTCGTTCTGACGTCCGGCCCAGATAAAGACGATCTGGCCTGCGTCAATGAAATTGCGCAGGGATGCCAGACGCCACCAGTAACGGCGCTGGCTGGAAAGGTGACCTTCCCGGAACTTGGTGCGTTAATCGATCATGCGCAGCTATTTATTGGCGTTGATTCCGCACCGGCGCATATTGCCGCAGCAGTTAATACGCCGCTGATATCGCTGTTTGGTGCGACAGACCATATTTTCTGGCGTCCCTGGTCAAATAACATGATTCAATTCTGGGCGGGAGATTACCGGGAAATGCCAACGCGCGATCAGCGTGACCGAAATGAGATGTATCTTTCGGTTATTCCGGCGGCAGATGTCATTGCTGCTGTCGATAAATTACTGCCCTCCTCCACGACAGGTACGTCGTTATGATCGTTGCTTTTTGTTTATATAAATATTTTCCCTTTGGCGGTTTGCAGCGCGATTTTATGCGTATTGCTCAGACAGTCGCCGCCCGAGGTCATCATGTTCGGGTTTATACCCAGTCGTGGGAAGGCGAATGCCCTGATGTATTTGAACTGATCAAAGTACCGGTTAAATCGCATACCAATCACGGGCGCAATGCGGAATATTTTGCCTGGGTGCAAAAACATTTACGCGAACATCCCGTCGATAAAGTCGTTGGATTCAACAAAATGCCGGGGCTGGACGTTTATTATGCCGCTGATGTTTGTTATGCCGAGAAAGTAGCGCAGGAGAAAGGCTTTTTCTATCGCCTGACGTCACGTTATCGCCATTATGCCGCCTTTGAGCGGGCAACCTTCGAACAGGGTAAGCCGACACAGCTGCTGATGCTGACAGATAAGCAAATCGCCGATTTCCAGAAACATTATCAGACTGAAGCGGAGCGTTTTCATATTCTGCCACCGGGGATTTATCCTGATCGTAAATATAGCCAGCAGCCAGCCAATAGCCGTGAAATCTTCCGTAAGAAGAATGGAATAACCGAACAACAATATTTATTGTTGCAGGTCGGTTCAGACTTCACGCGTAAAGGTGTCGATCGTTCCATTGAAGCACTTGCTTCGTTACCGGATTCGCTGCGCCACAACACATTGCTATATGTTGTTGGGCAGGATAAACCGCGAAAATTTGAGGCACTGGCAGAAAAACGCGGCGTGCGCAGTAATGTTCACTTCTTCTCGGGGCGCAACGATGTCTCGGAATTAATGGCGGCGGCGGATTTATTACTGCATCCTGCCTACCAGGAAGCGGCGGGAATTGTGCTGCTGGAAGCGATTACTGCAGGATTACCGGTACTAACAACAGCCGTTTGTGGCTATGCGCATTATATTGTCGAGGCCAATTGCGGCGAGGCTATTGTTGAGCCATTCCGCCAGGAAACATTGAATGAGATTTTACGCAAAGCGTTAACGCAATCTTCATTGCGCCAGGCCTGGGCGGAAAATGCGCGACATTATGCTGATACACAAGATTTATACAGTCTGCCAGAGAAAGCGGCGGATATCATAACGGGTGGTCTGGATGGTTGAACTTAAAGAGCCGTTTGCCACGTTATGGCGCGGTAAAGATCCTTTTGAGGAAGTTAAAACCTTGCAGGGTGAGATATTTCGTGAACTGGAAACTCGCCGTACTCTGCGCTTTGAAATGGCGGGCAAAAGCTATTTTCTCAAATGGCATCGCGGCACGACCCTGAAAGAGATAATCAAAAATTTACTCTCATTGCGGATGCCAGTATTAGGCGCAGACCGCGAATGGAATGCGATTCATCGACTGCGGGATGTCGGCGTTGATACTATGTATGGGGTGGCATTTGGCGAAAAAGGCATGAATCCGCTGACCAGAACTTCATTTATTATTACCGAAGATCTGACACCAACCATAAGTCTGGAAGATTACTGTGCTGACTGGGCGACTAACCCTCCAGATGTTCGCGTAAAGCGTATGCTTATTAAGCGTGTCGCGACGATGGTGCGCGATATGCATGCTGCGGGCATTAACCACCGTGACTGTTATATCTGTCATTTCCTGCTGCACTTGCCTTTTTCCGGTAAGGAAGAGGAGTTAAAAATTTCGGTAATTGACCTGCACCGGGCGCAGCTTCGCACGCGCGTTCCACGTCGTTGGCGCGATAAAGATCTTATTGGGCTTTATTTTTCTTCGATGAATATCGGCCTGACTCAGCGGGATATCTGGCGGTTTATGAAAGTGTATTTTGCCGCCCCGCTTAAAGACATTCTCAAGCAGGAACAAGGGCTGCTGTCGCAAGCAGAAGCAAAAGCCACAAAAATCAGGGAAAGAACGATTCGAAAATCGTTGTAATTTCCGGAGAGAAATATGAGTGCCCACTATTTTAATCCACAAGAGATGATCAATAAGACAATCATCTTCGATGAAAGGCCAGCGGCGTCAGTGGCATCATCATTCCATGTTGCTTATGGCATTGATAAAAACTTTCTTTTTGGTTGTGGTGTTTCAATCACGTCAGTTTTGTTACATAACAACGACGTGAGTTTTGTTTTCCACGTTTTTATTGATGATATTCCTGAAGCCGATATCCAGCGTTTAGCCCAATTGGCGAAAAGCTATCGTACCTGTATCCAGATCCATCTAGTAAATTGTGAACGGCTTAAGGCATTACCGACGACCAAAAATTGGTCTATTGCCATGTATTTCCGTTTTGTAATTGCAGATTACTTTATTGATCAACAAGATAAGATCCTTTACCTGGATGCTGATATCGCCTGTCAGGGAAACTTAACGCCGCTGATAACAATGGATCTTGCCAATAACGTTGCTGCTGTTGTTACTGAACGCGATGCTAACTGGTGGTCGTTACGGGGTCAAAGTCTGCAGTGTAATGAACTTGAAAAGGGTTACTTTAATTCAGGTGTCCTGTTAATTAATACACTAGCGTGGGCGCAGGAGTCCGTTTCTGCTAAAGCGATGTCGATGCTTGCTGATAAAGCCGTCGTTTCCCGTTTAACCTATATGGATCAAGATATACTTAATCTTATCCTGTCAGGGAAAGTTAAATTCATTGATGCTAAATACAATACACAATTTAGTTTAAATTATGAATTAAAAAAATCATTTATTTGTCCAATTAATGATGAAACCGTATTAATTCATTATGTCGGCCCGACAAAACCCTGGCATTACTGGGCCGGTTATCCAAGCGCGCAACCATTTATCAAAGCAAAAGAAGCATCGCCCTGGAAAAATGAACCGTTAATGCGGCCAATTAACTCAAATTATGCTCGTTATTGCGCTAAGCATAATTTTAAACAAAACAAACCAATTAACGGGATAATGAATTATATTTATTATTTTTATTTAAAGATAATAAAATGATATTGAGAAAAACTAAATGAATGAATTTATAAAAGAACGGTTTTCGTATTTAGCAGATAATAAAAAAGAAAACGCCCCAGAGCTAAATGTTTCCTACGGTATCGATAAGAATTTTTTGTATGGTGCTGGCGTTTCAATTTCTTCCGTTTTGATTAATAATTCAGATATTAATTTTGTCTTTCATGTTTTCACTGATTATGTGGATGATGATTATTTAAAGTCATTTAATGAAACAGCAAAACAATTTAATACCTCAATTATTGTATATTTAATTGACCCAAAATACTTTGCTGATCTGCCTACGTCACAGTTTTGGTCGTACGCGACATACTTCAGGGTATTGTCCTTTGAATATCTGAGTGAAAGTATTTCCACACTGCTGTATCTGGATGCCGATGTCGTTTGTAAAGGAAGCCTGAAACCTCTCACAGAAATTATATTTAAAGATGAGTTTGCTGCGGTCATTCCTGACAATGATAGTACGCAGGCGGCATGTGCAAAACGGCTCAACATTCCCAAAATGAATGGACGTTATTTCAATGCAGGCGTTATCTATGTCAATCTTAAAAAATGGCATGAAGCAAATTTGACACCGTATTTACTCAAACTTTTACGAGGGGAAACTAAATATGGCTCTCTTAAATATTTAGATCAGGATGCGTTGAATATCGCATTTAATATGAATAATATCTACCTTGCGAAGGATTTTGATACTATTTATACCCTGAAAAACGAACTTCATGATCGTAGTCATCGAAAGTATCAGCAAACCATTACCGATAAAACAGTGTTGATTCACTATACAGGGATAACTAAACCATGGCATAGCTGGGCTGGATATCCGTCTGCATCATACTTTAATATCGCGCGTGAACAATCTCCCTGGAAGAAATATCCTCTTAAAGAGGCGCGGACTGTTGCAGAAATGCAGAAACAATATAAGCATCTGTTTGCCCATGGTGAGTATATAAAAGGCATAACTTCATTAATTAAGTACAAGCTTAAGAAATAAATTACTCTTATGATTACAAGTATACGTTATCGCGGCTTCTCATTTTATTACAAAGATAATGATAATAAATATAAAGAAATCTTTGATGAAATACTGGCCTATAATTTTAAAACAGTAAAAGTATTACGTAATATTGATGATACCAAAGTATCGTTGATTGATACGAAATATGGTCGCTATGTTTTTAAAGTCTTTGCTCCGAAAACGAAAAGGAATGAACGTTTTTTAAAATCTTTTGTAAAAGGTGACTACTATCAGAATTTGATCGTTGAAACCGATCGTGTCAGAAGTGCAGGTCTTACTTTTCCTAATGATTTTTATTTTCTGGCTGAGCGTAAAATTTTCAACTATGCCAGTGTTTTTATCATGCTTATCGAGTATGTCGAGGGCGTAGAGCTCAATGATATGCCGATTATTCCAGAAAATGTTAAAGCAGAAATTAAGGCTTCAATGGAAAAATTGCATGCCTTAAATATGCTATCGGGCGACCCACACCGGGGTAACTTTATCGTTAGTAAAGATGGTGTCAGGATAATTGACCTATCCGGTAAAAGCTGTACGGCAGAGCGTAAAGCTCGTGATCGTCTGGCCATGGAACGTCACCTGGGTATTGCCAACGAAATAAAAGATTATGGCTACTATTCAGTAATCTACAGAACCAAACTACGCAAATTTATTAAAAAATTAAAAGGCAAAGCGTAAACCACACAGTCAAAACGGAACCAACATGGATTTATTAGCTGAGAGTATTACTGAAGTCGCTGTCTCTGGGGAAATTGCTAACACCGATCGTGTGTTAAATATCGCTTACGGTATTGACCGTAACTTTTTATTTGGTGCGGCAGTATCTATGCAATCAGTTGTTATGCATAACCCGGACCTTGCGGTTAAGTTTCATCTCTTTACCGACTACATTGATGAAGATTATCTACAACGTGTTAATGCTTTTACCAGCAAAAATGCTAACGTTGAAGTAAGAATTTATAAAGTCTCCAATGCCTTTATTGATATCTTCCCCAGCCTGAAACAGTGGTCTTATGCAACATTCTTCCGTTTAGTTGCGTTCCAGTATCTGAGTGAAACTATTGAAAATCTGTTATATATCGATGCTGATGTCATCTGTAAAGGCTCATTAGCTGGATTGTTTGATATTAATTTTGATGGCGATAAGTTCGCAGCTGTTATTAAAGATGTGCCTTTTATGCAGGAAAAACCAGCGAAGCGTCTGGCTATAGAGGGACTTCCAGGAAATTATTTCAACGCCGGTGTAGTATATCTGCAGCTTGAAGCATGGGCGAAAAATGATTTTATGAATAAAGCCATTGCTATGCTGGCAAGTGACCCGCAGCACACGAAGTATAAATGCCTTGATCAGGATATTTTAAATATTCTGTTCTTTGGTCATTGTATTTTTATTAGCGGCGATTATGATTGCTTTTATGGCATTGACTATGAGTTAAAAAATAAAAGCGATGAAGATTATAAAAAGACCATTACCGATGATACTAAGCTGATTCATTATGTTGGCGTAACGAAGCCCTGGAACGACTGGACGAATTATCCCTGCCAGAAGTATTTTAATGAGGCTTATCAGGCTTCTTGCTGGAATGATGTGGCGTTTATTCCAGCCACGAATGAAAAGCAGTATCAAGTGAAATATCAACATGCAAAGAAAAATGGTGATACGTTTAACGCTTTTATTTACTTCATTAAATTTAAATTAAATAAGTATAAAAGAAAACTATTTGGATAATAATAAAAATCATGGATGTCTGAGTTACAATAATAATTAAGGATGAGTACTATCATATATTTTATTAGTTCAGGCAAGAGAACACGATGAGCAATGATTACCCTTTAGTATCCATAATAATACCGACGTATAATTCATCTGATTACATTACTGAAACTCTAACGAAATTAGAAAAACAAACTTACCCAAATTTTGAAATTGTTATTGTTAATGATGGTTCTAAAGATAACACATCAAACGTTTTGAGAGAGTATGGGTTAACCCACTCTCGATTAATTATTATCAATAAAGAAAATGGCGGTGTTTCGTCTGCCAGGAATACAGGTATCCGCAAGGCGCAAGGACAGTTTATATGTTTTATGGATGATGATGATGAGATAGATCCTAACTATCTGCTGAAGATGTATACCAGACAACATGAGACGGGAGGGGATGCGATTTATTGTGGGCTTTATGGCCATTATATAAAAGATGGAGTTACTTACTCACCTATAAATACAGAGTTTAATGAAGGACCTTTACTTTTCGACTTTTTTTATAAAAAGGTTAGATTCCATATAGGGTGCTTGTTTATAAGAAAACAACTTCTGGAAGAGAATAATCTTTTTTTTGATGAAGATTTACGACTAGGAGAAGATCTGGATTTTATCTATCGACTGCTAATTACATGCGATATGTATGCGGTTCCATATTATATGTATAAGCATAACTATAGAGAAAATTCCTTAATGAACTCATGTAGAACCATCACTCATTATCGACATGAGTCATTTGCGCACGAAAGAATCTACTCTTCTGTGATGCAGTTATACAAAGGTAACCGGAAAGAAGAAATTCATACATTATTGAGTCAAAATAGAGCTTATCATAAAACTCGTTATTTATGGAATGTTCTACTTAATGGTGATTTTAAACTATTGAATCAATTAGTTGAAAGCAATGAAAAAGAATTAAGAGATTGTAATCTTCCTGGCAAGAGAGATAAGAGACGAGCAAAAATATTAGCATCAAAAAATTATATTCTCTGGAGGATGGTAAGACTGGTAAATAGAAAAAAGAATAAACGTTAGATCTTGCATTAAATAACCCATCCTCGTAGCATAGGTTGAAACTATATGTCGTTTTGTTGGAATGAAATTAATTCTGGTATAAAGTCTTTAATTCTCACATTATGTATTTTTTCTTTAATGACTTTGTCTTTATGGGATGATGTTGCAACAAAGTTTCTTCATGCAGCTGGAATTATATCTGCATTGTATTTTCTTGCGACACCAAAAAAAACAATAACTAATAATCCTACTTTGTTAATTTTCATCTCATTATGTCTTTTGGGTATCGTAAATATCATCTGGTATTCACATTATAAAGTTTCAGGCTCTGTTTATACCAATGCATATCGTGGCCCAATGGAAACTGGAAAAATTGCCTTGTGTAGCGCTTTTATTTTCTTAGTTCTTTTTGCTAAAAATGAGATGAGAACAAAAATAAAATTTGGGAAACTAATTCTGTTCGCATCCCTGGCAACGCAGTTACTTTTTTTTGCGCATGCCATGTGGCAACATTTCTATTTAAACGTCGACCGTGTTGCATTATCAGCTTCCCACGCTACAACAGCAGGCTACATCATCCTTTTTCCTTCTTTACTGGCATCAATTCTCATTTTAAAATCCGACTTTAGACATAAAACAACATTATATACAATTAACTTCATGCTTAGCTTATGTGCTGTCATAGTAACTGAGACGCGTGCAGCCATATTAGTGTTTCCATTCTTTGCGTTAATATTAATCGTAATGGATAGTTATATTAATAAGCGAATTAATTATAAGTTATATTGTTTTATTGCGATTGCATTATTAGCAGGTGTATTTTCTTTTAAAGATACATTGCTTATGAGAATGAATGACTTAAATAACGATTTAGTTAATTATTCGCATGATAACACCAGAACTTCAGTCGGTGCCCGTCTGGCAATGTATGAAGTTGGCTTAAAAACATATTCTCCAATAGGACAATCACTGGAAAAACGTGCGGAAAAAATACATGAACTAGAAGAAAAAGAGCCTAGATTGAGTGGCGCTTTACCCTATGTAGATTCTCATTTGCATAACGATCTCATAGATACGTTATCAACGCGTGGTATTCCTGGAGTTGTATTAACAATTTTAGCCTTTTCAGCAATACTCATATATGCCTTAAGAACTGCTAAAGAACCTTATATTTTAATCTTGCTTTTTTCACTACTGGTAGTAGGCCTAAGTGATGTAATACTCTTTTCTAAACCGGTTCCGACTGCTGTGTTTGTCACCATAATATTGCTTTGTGCTTATTTTAAAGCACAATCGGACCAATGTTTATTAGAGAAGTAATGAATATGTGAAATAAAATCAGCAAGGAAGCTGATTTTATTTCAAAATTATCTATTAAAGAGTTGTAATTTAAATCATAGCAGCGTTTTCTTCAATGAACCGCTTAACAGCATTTGCTGTCAATTGAGACAACTCATTCCCCGGAGCCCTACAAACCATCTGATTCTTCCCATACCCACCAATTAATCCCGGATCGGTTGGTCCATAAACCGTGATATTGGGTCTATCCAGTGCCGCCGTTAAATGGCTTAACCCCGTATCCACTGAAACCACAAACTTAGCCCCGGCCAGCACGCGGGCAACGCCTTCCAGACTCATCTTCGGCAATACTTCAACATAAGCAAATCCTTCCGCCAGTCGTTTCGCCCGTTCTTCCTCATGCGGCGCGCCCCACGGAAGTTTAATCCGTATTCCTGAATCAGCCAGTAAACCAATCAATTCTCGCCAGTGTTCTTCCGGCCAGTGTTTATCATCACGGGTCGTCGCATGAAGAAATACGGCATATTCGCCAGCATCTGTAGGCAGGTTCGTCAGGAAATGCTGTGCGATAGCATAATCGCCCTGGGTTTGCGGTTTGCTATAGCCCAAACTTTTGGCAAACAGTTCGCGGGTGCGTTCTACGGCGTGCTGCTGTTTTGCAATATGATGCTTACGATTGTAAAACAGACTGGCTAAAGGTTCGCGAGCGGTTTGCCAGTCCATTCCATGCTTTACGCCATGCGCCAGACGCGTCACCAGCGCCGCGCTTTTTACCAGCCCCTGAGCGTCGATAACTGCGTCATAGTTCTCTGCTTGTAGCGCTTCACGAAACGCTTTGCGTTCCGCTTTTATGGGGGCCGAGAACCAGGCTTTACGCCAGCGACGTATTGCCACAGGAATAACTCGCTCAACGGCAGCGTGCCAGGAAGGAATCTGTGCGAACCCTTCTTCCACCACCCAGTCAAATTTAATCCCTGGGATTGCCTGCTGGGCATCAGTGAGTGCGGGCAACGTATGGAGAACATCGCCCATCGACGATGTTTTAACGATCAAAACCCGCATCCGTCAGGCTTCCTCTTGTAACAATAGCGCGTTGAGTTCTTCCAGTACGCGCTGGGGAGTAATGTCGATTAAGCTCTGGTGATAACCCTCCGCAGCGTCACCTTTACGCACTTTGTGATAGCCGGTAATCAGACGGATCACGCGCGCTTTATGGGATAGCGGCGGTGTGAAGTCCGGGCTACTCGGACCATACAGGGCAACCAGCGGACGATTGAGCGCCGCCGCAACGTGCATTAGGCCAGAATCGTTAGTGACAATGGCTTTACAGGCTGCAATCAGGATAACCGCTTGATCAAGCTGTGTTTCCCCCGCCAGGTTCCGACACCATGCCTGCTGCTCGGTATTCAAAGCGGCAAGAATCTCATTGCCCGCTTCATGATCTTTCGCAGAGCCAAACAGAACCACCTGATAACCTTCATCAATCAGCTGCTTTGCCAGCTCCGCATAGTGGTAGTGTGGCCAGCGTTTTGCCGGACCAAACTCCGCACCCGGGCAAAAGCCAATCATCGGACGTTCTGATGAAAGCGAAAATTGATTACAGGTATATGATTTTTCACCTTCGCTCACCTGCAACTGCGGCCATAACAATGGCTGCGGCAGATCTTGTGCGGTACGCATAATGCCTTTGTCATAGGCCAGCGCGACATAGCGTTCCACCATTAGCGGCCAGGCTTCTTTATCGAGCACGCGTACATCGTTGAGTAAACCGTAGCGCATCTCGCCGCGCCAGCCAGTGCGATGAGGAATACCCGCGAAGAAAGGCACTAATGCAGATTTGAAGGAGTTTGGTAAGACGTAGGCGCGGTCGTAGCGCTTTTCACGCAGGCTATGACCCAGTTTGCGGCGTTCGCCGATTTCCAGCGCTCCGTGACCGAGAGGCATAGGGATAGCTTCGTTAACTTCCGGCATCCGCGATAATAATGGACGGCACCATGCCGGTGCCATCACATCGATTATCGCCTGGGGATAGCGCGCCTGGAGCGTGCGATAGAGACTTTGCGACATCATCATGTCGCCAACCCAAGACGGGCCGATCACCAGTATTTTCATGCAGAGCTCTTATGCGTCGCGATTCAGCCAGGCCATGTATTCCGTTACACCTTCAGCAACGGTTTTGAACGGTTTGTCGTAACCCGCCGCGCGCAGATTTGTCAGATCTGCCTGAGTGAACGCCTGATAGCGGCCTTTCAGTTTATCCGGGAACGGAATGTATTCGATCTGGCCTTTCTTGTGATAAGCCAGCGTAGCATCAGCTACAGCCTGGAAGGATTCCGCACGACCAGTACCGAGATTGAAGATGCCGGAAACGCCATTTTCCAGGAACCACAGGTTTACATCTGCCACGTCGCCCACATAGACGAAGTCGCGTTTGAAGTTCTCGCTACCTTCAAACAGCTTCGGTGATTCACCGTTGTTAAGCTGGGTGTTGAGATGGAAAGCGACGCTCGCCATGCTGCCTTTATGGCCTTCACGCGGTCCATAAACGTTGAAATAGCGGAAGCCAACAATCTGCGAGTTCGCTTCAGGCAGGATTTGGCGAACATATTCATCAAACAGGAATTTTGAGTAACCGTAGACGTTCAACGGTTTTTCGTACTCGCGGGATTCAATAAAGTCGGAGGTGCGTCCGCCGTAGGTGGCTGCGGAAGAAGCGTACAGGAACGGGATTTCGCGCTCCAGGCAGTAGTGCAGCAGCTCCTTGGAGTATTGATAGTTGTTATCCATCATATACTTGCCGTCCCACTCGGTGGTGGAAGAGCATGCGCCTTCGTGGAAAATCGCTTCGACATCGCCGAACTCTTCGCCAGCCATAATCTGGATCAGGAAGTCTTCCTTATCCATATAGTCCGCGATATCCAGATCCACCAGGTTCACAAACTTGGTGCCGTCTTTCAGGTTGTCCACCACCAGAATATCGGTGATGCCTTTATCATTCAGGGCCTTAACGATGTTGCTGCCGATAAAGCCCGCGCCGCCGGTAACGATGATCATAACTGTAACCTTCGAATTATGGAGTCAGAGACAATCTCAGACACGAATACTTCTATCATATCACTACACGGCGTTGGCTTCAGCCATTCGCCAAAAGTGAGATTGATGGACGTTATTTATCCTGAATTTTGCAGAAGTGTTAACGCGTTATCTCGTCGCGACCTATAAGTTTGGGTAATATGTGCTGGAATTTGCCCTGTCTGGAGAATCGCAATGCGTGGAGAATTTTATCAGCAGTTAACCAACGATCTGGAAACCGCACGGGCGGAAGGGTTGTTTAAAGAAGAGCGCATTATTACGTCTGCGCAGCAAGCAGATATCACCGTGGCTGATGGAAGCCACGTCATTAACTTTTGTGCCAACAACTATCTCGGGCTGGCGAATCATCCGGATCTGATTGCGGCAGCAAAGGCGGGAATGGATTCTCACGGTTTCGGCATGGCTTCGGTGCGTTTTATTTGCGGCACTCAGGACAGCCATAAAGAGCTTGAACAAAAACTGGCGGCATTCCTGGGGATGGAAGATGCGATTCTCTACTCTTCCTGCTTTGATGCTAACGGTGGCCTGTTTGAAACGCTGCTGGGCGCGGAAGACGCCATTATCTCCGACGCACTGAACCACGCGTCTATTATTGATGGTGTGCGTCTGTGTAAAGCTAAACGCTATCGCTATGCCAACAACGATATGCAGGAGCTTGAAGCTCGTCTGAAAGAAGCGCGTGAAGCCGGTGCGCGTCATGTGCTGATTGCCACCGATGGTGTGTTCTCGATGGACGGCGTGATTGCCAATCTGAAGGGCGTTTGCGATCTGGCAGATAAATACGATGCCCTGGTGATGGTAGACGACTCCCACGCGGTCGGTTTTGTCGGTGAAAATGGTCGTGGTTCCCATGAATACTGCGATGTGATGGGGCGTGTCGACATCATCACCGGCACGCTCGGTAAAGCGCTGGGCGGGGCTTCTGGTGGTTATACCGCGGCGCGCAAAGAAGTGGTTGAGTGGCTGCGCCAGCGTTCTCGTCCGTACCTGTTCTCCAACTCGCTGGCACCAGCGATTGTCGCCGCTTCCATCAAAGTGCTGGAGATGGTTGAAGCGGGTAGCGAGTTGCGTGACCGTCTGTGGGCGAACGCGCGTCAGTTCCGTGGGCAAATGTCGGCGGCGGGCTTTACCCTGGCGGGAGCCGATCACGCCATTATTCCGGTCATGCTTGGTGATGCGGTAGTGGCGCAGAAATTTGCCCGTGAGCTGCAAAAAGAGGGCATTTACGTCACCGGTTTCTTCTATCCGGTCGTTCCGAAAGGTCAGGCGCGTATTCGTACCCAGATGTCGGCGGCGCATACCCCTGAGCAAATTACGCGTGCAGTAGAAGCATTCACGCGTATTGGTAAACAACTGGGCGTTATCGCCTGAGGATGTGAGATGAAAGCGTTATCCAAACTGAAAGCGGAAGAGGGCATCTGGATGACCGACGTTCCTGTACCGGAACTCGGGCATAACGATCTGCTGATTAAAATCCGTAAAACAGCCATCTGCGGGACTGACGTTCACATCTATAACTGGGATGAGTGGTCGCAAAAAACCATCCCGGTGCCGATGGTCGTGGGCCATGAATATGTCGGTGAAGTGGTAGGTATTGGTCAGGAAGTGAAGGGCTTCAAGATTGGCGATCGCGTTTCTGGCGAAGGCCATATCACCTGCGGTCACTGTCGCAACTGTCGTGGCGGTCGTACCCATCTGTGCCGCAACACGATCGGCGTCGGCGTTAACCGCCCGGGCTGCTTCGCCGAATATCTGGTGATTCCGGCGTTCAACGCCTTCAAAATTCCCGACAATATCTCCGACGACCTGGCTTCCATTTTTGATCCCTTCGGTAATGCCGTGCATACCGCGCTGTCGTTCGATCTGGTTGGCGAGGATGTGCTGGTTTCTGGTGCAGGCCCGATTGGTATTATGGCAGCGGCGGTGGCGAAACACGTTGGTGCACGCAATGTGGTGATCACTGATGTTAACGAATACCGCCTTGAGCTGGCGCGTAAAATGGGTATCACCCGTGCGGTTAACGTCGCCAAAGAAAATCTCAATGACGTGATGGCGGAGTTAGGCATGACCGAAGGTTTTGATGTCGGTCTGGAAATGTCCGGTGCGCCGCCAGCGTTTCGTACCATGCTTGACACCATGAACCACGGCGGCCGTATTGCGATGCTGGGTATTCCGCCGTCTGATATGTCTATCGACTGGACCAAAGTGATCTTTAAAGGCTTGTTCATTAAAGGTATTTACGGTCGTGAGATGTTTGAAACCTGGTACAAGATGGCGGCGCTGATTCAGTCTGGCCTCGATCTTTCGCCGATCATTACCCATCGTTTCTCTATCGATGATTTCCAGAAGGGCTTTGACGCTATGCGTTCGGGCCAGTCCGGGAAAGTTATTCTGAGCTGGGATTAACACGAACAAGGGCTGGTATTCCAGCCCTTTTATCTGAGGATAATCTGTTAAATATGTAAAATCCTGTCAGTGTAATAAAGAGTTCGTAATTGTGCTGATCTCTTATATAGCTGCTCTCATTATCTCTCTACCCTGAAGTGACTCTCTCACCTGTAAAAATAATATCTCACAGGCTTAATAGTTTCTTAATACAAAGCCTGTAAAACGTCAGGATAACTTCAGAGGTCGTCGGTAATTTATGATGAACAGCACCAATAAACTTAGTGTTATTATTCCGTTATATAATGCGGGCGATGATTTCCGCACTTGTATGGAATCTTTAATTACGCAAACCTGGACTGCTCTGGAAATCATTATTATTAACGATGGTTCAACGGATAATTCTGTTGAAATAGCAAAGTATTACGCAGAAAACTATCCGCACGTTCGTTTGTTGCATCAGGCGAATGCTGGCGCATCGGTGGCGCGTAATCGTGGGATTGAAGTGGCAACGGGCAAATATGTCGCTTTTGTCGATGCTGACGATGAAGTCTATCCCACCATGTACGAAACGCTGATGACCATGGCGTTAGAGGACGACCTCGACGTGGCGCAGTGCAACGCTGACTGGTGTTTTCGTGAAACGGGAGAAACCTGGCAATCCATCCCCACCGATCGCCTTCGCTCAACCGGCGTCTTAACCGGCCCGGACTGGCTGCGGATGGGGCTTTCTTCGCGCCGTTGGACTCACGTTGTCTGGATGGGGGTTTATCGCCGTGATGTTATTGTTAAAAATAACATTAAATTTATTGCCGGATTACATCATCAGGATATTGTCTGGACAACAGAATTCATGTTTAACGCGCTGCGTGCGCGATATACCGAGCAATCATTATATAAATATTATCTGCATAATACGTCAGTGAGTCGGTTGCATAGACAAGGGAATAAAAACCTTAATTATCAACGTCACTATATTAAGATTACCCGCCTGCTGGAGAAATTAAATCGAAATTATGCCGACAAAATTATGATTTATCCGGAATTTCATCAGCAAATAACTTACGAGGCATTGCGTGTTTGCCATGCGGTGCGCAAAGAGCCGGATATTCTTACCCGCCAACGGATGATTGCCGAGATATTTACTTCCGGTATGTATAAGCGCCTGATTACCAATGTGCGCAGCGTGAAGGTCGGTTACCAGGC
This sequence comes from Escherichia sp. XD33, assembly GCF_019375075.1. Lineage (NCBI taxonomy): Bacteria > Pseudomonadati > Pseudomonadota > Gammaproteobacteria > Enterobacterales > Enterobacteriaceae > Escherichia > Escherichia sp. XD33. The sequence continues at coordinate 21,117 of NZ_JAENDM010000008.1, read as the reverse complement.
GTTACTGTGGTCTTTCCGCTTATGGCAATGGCGCGACAAAACGCGGTCGCACCATCGCATTACGCGTAGCGCCTTTAATTTGCGCTAGCGTTAAACTTCGCCGCTTCGGGCTGTTTGCCCCAGCCTTGCCACTGATGCTGGAAGTAAACGATCAGCGTGCTCTGGCTGATGCTTTCGCTTAATACTTCAAAGAAGCGATTAGCATAAACAGGTTCTATCGGTTTCTTCGGTTTGCACAGCTTCACGCCACGGAACGGATTACGCGGTGCATCAGGCACAGCGTTTTTCGGCGGTGTAGAAGTATCAACCTGCGGTTCATTCAGCAAGCTGCTGGCTTTCACCAGCGTAATGTCTGGCGGCAGGTTATAAACCATCTGTTGTAGCACGCGTACCGTTGAAGGGTGAGGATGCCCAATGGCAATGGTTGAACCGTTGCGACGCGCCAGATCAATTGCGCGATTAAATTGCACACGGATGTCCGCTTCGTTCTGCGAATCGTCGAGGAACACCTTCCGTTTGATCACCTTCACGCCAGTACCTTGCGCGGCGCGCATCGCCTGGGTATTACCGATGGTTACGCTGTCGAGGAAGTAAAGATTGTAACGCTCCAGTGCCTGCATCACTTTCTGCATACCAAACAGGTTAGAGGTCATCTTGCTGCCCATGTGGTTGTTGATCCCCACGGCATAGGGCACGTTATTGACCGCACTACGAATAATGCGCTCAATTTCGTCGCTGCTCATCTCCGGGCGTAGCGTATTTTTCTCCAGCGGCTGTTTACTCAACGGTGCCATCGGGAGATGAATCAACACTTCGTGACCGCTGTTATGCGCTTTGGTCGCCATCTCTCTGGCGTGCGGTGAATCGGGTAATACAGCGACGGAGATAGCGGAAGGCATCGCCAGCACCTGGTTTTCGTTGTGCGGGCGATACCCAAAATCATCAATGACGATGGCAAGTTTGCCAGCAAGTACGGGGGAGGAGAGCGCCAACAGAGCGGCAAATGCAAGAACGTTACGACGAAATGGAAACAAAACTTATCTTCCCAACCACGGCTGTGGATTGACCGCCTGACCCTGGCGGCGAATTTCGAAATAGAGTGAAGGCCGACCCTGACCGCCACTGCTGCCCACCAGTGCAATTGGCTGGCCCGCGCGAACCTGCGAACCAACGCTCACCAGTGCGCTCTGATTATAGCCGTAAAGACTCATGTCGCCTTTACCATGCTCAACCACCACCACCAGACCGTAGCCTTGCAGCCAGTCAGCCAGAATCACCCGACCGTCGGCAATCGCTTTAACTTCAGTACCTTCAGAGGCACCAATCACCATCCCTTTCCAGCGTAATTCACCCTGAAGCTGTTCGCCATAGCGATGCAGCGTCGGCCCGCGAACCGGCCAGAATGCCTGACCACGCGGCGCGCCCAGGCCACCAGTTCGGGACATCAGCGATTTTTCGCTTTCGGTCGGTTTATAGGTGGTGCCTTTGCGCGTCGCTTCTTTCTGGCGGTCGCGAACCGCCTGGGCCTCACGCGCTTCTCGTTCAGCACGCGCTTTCGCCGCGGCTTCCGCACGGGCAATGCTGTTACGCAGACGGGATTCGTTGGCACGCAGTTCACTTAGCTGCTGCTGACCTTGCTGGATGGAAGATTCCAGCCCCGCCAGCGTCTTTTTACGCTCGTTCAGAGCCTGAGTCAGTTTCGCCTGTTGGGCGCGCTGTTCATATAACAGCGTTTGTTGCTCGCTTTGTTTCTCTTCCAGTTCAGCACGCTGCATGGCGACTTCTTCACGCGTTTGCTTCAACTGGGCAATGGTTTCTTGTCGCGCCTGGTTGAGATAGCCGAAATAAGCCTGTAAACGCTGTCCACGCTGGCTTTCTTCACCGCTGAGAATTAGCTGAATACCGGTATGCTCGCCCTGACGGAATGCGGCATCCAGTTGTGCGGCGAGGCTGCGCTCCTGGGCGGCTTTTTGCTGCTCCAGTTTGGCAATCGACGCGTTCATCTCATCAATCTGTTTATTGAGTTGATTGAGCGTGTTTTGCGTTTCGCGCAGTTTGCGAGTGGCTTCAGAGATCGCTTCTTCCTGCTTTTTCAATTGTGCGAGCAGGCTTGCGCGTTGTTGTTGCTTTTGGCGTACCGCGCGCTCTTTTGCGGCGATGTCAGCCTGAATAGATTTGAGTTGGTCACGCTCATCCGCGTGGGCGGAAAAGGCGCACAACAATACGCCAGCGCTAAGAACGCTGGCGTAGATGATGGGCCTGATTGCAAACCTGCGCGGTTTCACGGCCCGTGTCATGGTATTAATCGCCTTTCCCCTCATGGGGAGGGATTATTCCACGATGAACAGCGGCTTACCAGTCATCTCTTGCGGGATTTCCATACCCATCAGCGACAACATGGTCGGCGCGATGTCAGAAAGTTTGCCGCCTGCAACCGCTTTCACGTTCTTATCACCAACGTAAATCAGCGGAACTGGCAGGTTGGTGTGTGCCGTGTGTGCCTGACCCGTTGCCGGATCGCGCATCTGTTCAGCGTTACCGTGGTCAGCGGTGATCAGCAGTTGTCCACCCACGGACTCAACCGCTTTCGCGACTTCTTCCACGCAGTGATCCAGCGCTTCAACTGCTTTAACCGCCGCTTCCATCACCCCGGTGTGACCTACCATGTCGCCGTTCGGATAGTTACAGATAATGGTGTCGTATTTGCCGCTCTTGATTGCCGCAACCAGTTTTTCGGTCAGCTCTGCGGAGCTCATTTCCGGTTGCAGATCGTAGGTAGCCACTTTCGGTGAGTTGATCAGAATGCGATCTTCGCCTTTGAACGACTCTTCTACGCCACCGTTGAAGAAGAAAGTAACGTGGGCATATTTTTCGGTTTCGGAAATACGCAACTGAGTTTTGTCGTTTTTCGCCATCCACTCGCCGAAGGTGTTAACCAGGGAAGCGGGTGGGTAAGCAACCGCAGTTTTGATGTCAGCGGCGTATTCGGTCAGCATCACGAAATCGACGTTAACCACTTTCTTACGCGCGAAGCCGTCGAAATCTGCGTTTACGAATGCACGAGTGATTTCGCGCGCGCGGTCAGCACGGAAGTTCATGAAAATCAGCGCATCGCCGTCTTCCATTGCCGCATCTGGCTGACCTTCTGCACGAATAACGGTCGCTTTCACGAACTCGTCGTTTTCGTCGCGAGCATAAGCTGCCTGCAAACCAGCAACGGCAGTATCGGCCTGGAACTCACCCTGCGCCAGAGTCAGCAGGTCATAGGCTTTTTCAACGCGATCCCAACGGTTATCGCGGTCCATCGCGTAGTAACGACCAATGATGGACGCTACGCGGCCTTTACCCAGCGCAGCAAATTTCTCTTCAAATTTTTTCAGCGAGGATTCAGCACTGCGCGGCGGGGTGTCGCGACCGTCAAGGAATGCGTGCAGGTAGATTTTTTCTGCGCCGCGTTCAGCTGCCAGTTCTACCATCGCCATGATGTGATCTTCGTGGCTGTGTACGCCGCCTGCGGAGAGCAGACCCATAATGTGTACTGCTTTACCTGCGTTTTTCGCTTTATCTACCGCGCCAGTCAGCACTGGATTAGCAAAGAAAGCGCGATCTTTGATTTCAACGTCCAGACGAGTCAGGTCCTGATACACGATGCGGCCGGCACCCAGGTTAACGTGGCCTACTTCGGAGTTACCCATCTGACGGTCAGGCAGACCGACTTCCAGACCGGAAGCGTCGATCAGGGTATGCGGACGATTGGCCCACAGTGCATCCATTACCGGGGTTTTAGCACTAAAAATGGCGTTATCCTGCTGTTCTTCACGATAGCCATAGCCATCCAGAATCACCAGTACCATAGGTTTTTTAGAAACCGACATTGCGACAACCTCATACTCAAGAGTCAAAATTTGCGTAATTTTACTACAGCTGAATCGATAAAATAGCCTCTGAAGATCAAAATATACGACCGCTCGCGGCAAGCCGATGCCAGATTTGCGCTTTTTTTTCGTCGTGCCCCGCAAAATTGCATTCCAGTTAACACGCTGGCTGTATTTGCCGCACCGCGCAGGTATACTCCTTTCCTGGTTTTTTTAATCACTACGTCGGGAGTTGTTACCCCCCATGCAAGAAATTATGCAATTTGTTGGCCGTCATCCCATACTGAGTATCGCCTGGATCGCGTTACTGGTGGCGGTTCTTGTGACTACGTTTAAGAGCCTGACCTCGAAAGTGAAGGTGATTACTCGTGGTGAAGCTACGCGTCTGATCAACAAAGAAGACGCTGTGGTTGTGGATTTACGTCAGCGTGATGACTTCCGTAAAGGCCATATCGCAGGTTCTATCAATCTGTTGCCGAGCGAAATCAAAGCCAACAATGTTGGTGAGCTTGAGAAGCACAAAGACAAACCGGTTATCGTGGTAGACGGTTCTGGCATGCAGTGCCAGGAGCCTGCAAACGCGCTGACGAAAGCTGGTTTTGCGCAAGTATTCGTGCTGAAAGAGGGCGTTGCTGGCTGGGCTGGCGAAAACTTGCCTCTGGTGCGCGGCAAATAATTTACCTGTCGTCTTTCATGATGCAGGCCGTTAGCTGCAATTAGGCCCCCAGCGACTTATTGTTATAAGCTTCTGGGGACACTCCATTTTGCAGCCGCCCTGCAACATGAAATTTCAGGGTAAAAAAACAGGAGCTAAATTATGGCCAATGTTGAAATCTATACCAAAGAAACCTGCCCGTATTGCCATCGTGCAAAAGCACTGCTGAGCAGCAAGGGCGTGAGTTTTCAGGAGTTGCCGATCGATGGCAATGCCGCCAAGCGTGAAGAGATGATCAAACGCAGCGGTCGCACCACGGTTCCCCAGATTTTTATTGACGCACAGCACATTGGCGGCTGTGATGACTTGTATGCATTGGATGCACGTGGTGGACTGGATCCCCTGCTGAAATAACGTGTGAACGTTGGCATTACATTGCGCAGTATTTAAGGACAACACTTAAGGGTTTTCTACACATGTCAGAACAAAACAACACTGAAATGACTTTCCAGATCCAACGTATTTATACCAAGGATATCTCTTTCGAAGCGCCGAACGCGCCGCACGTTTTCCAGAAAGATTGGCAACCAGAAGTTAAACTTGATCTGGATACGGCATCTTCCCAACTGGCAGATGACGTATACGAAGTGGTACTGCGTGTTACCGTAACGGCCTCCCTGGGCGAAGAAACCGCGTTCCTGTGTGAAGTTCAGCAGGGCGGTATTTTCTCCATCGCGGGTATCGAAGGCACCCAGATGGCACATTGCCTGGGCGCATACTGCCCGAACATTCTGTTCCCGTATGCTCGTGAGTGCATCACCAGCATGGTATCCCGCGGTACATTCCCGCAACTGAACCTTGCGCCGGTTAACTTCGATGCGCTGTTCATGAACTATTTGCAGCAGCAGGCTGGCGAAGGTACTGAAGAACATCAGGATGCCTGATGAACCAACGTAATGCTTCAATGACTGTGATCGGTGCCGGCTCGTACGGCACCGCTCTTGCCATTACCCTGGCAAGAAATGGCCACGAGGTTGTCCTCTGGGGCCATGACCCTGAACATATCGCAACGCTTGAACGCGACCGCTGTAACGCCGCGTTTCTCCCCGATGTGCCTTTTCCCGATACGCTCCATCTTGAAAGCGATCTCGCCACTGCGCTGGCAGCCAGCCGTAATATTCTCGTCGTCGTACCCAGCCATGTCTTTGGTGAAGTGCTGCGCCAGATTAAACCGCTGATGCGTCCTGATGCGCGTCTGGTGTGGGCGACCAAAGGGCTGGAAGCGGAAACCGGGCGTCTGTTACAGGACGTGGCCCGCGAGGCGTTAGGCGATCAAATTCCGCTGGCGGTTATCTCTGGCCCAACGTTTGCGAAAGAACTGGCGGCAGGTTTACCGACAGCTATTTCGCTGGCCTCGACCGATCAGACCTTTGCTGATGATCTTCAGCAGCTGCTGCACTGCGGCAAAAGTTTCCGCGTTTACAGTAACCCGGATTTCATTGGCGTGCAGCTTGGCGGCGCGGTGAAAAACGTCATTGCCATTGGTGCGGGGATGTCCGACGGTATCGGTTTTGGTGCGAATGCGCGTACGGCGCTGATCACCCGTGGGCTGGCTGAAATGTCGCGTCTTGGCGCGGCGCTGGGTGCCGATCCTGCCACCTTTATGGGCATGGCGGGGCTGGGGGATCTGGTGCTTACCTGTACCGACAACCAGTCGCGTAACCGCCGTTTTGGCATGATGCTCGGTCAGGGCATGGATGTACAAAGCGCGCAGGAGAAGATTGGTCAGGTGGTGGAAGGCTACCGCAATACGAAAGAAGTCCGCGAACTGGCGCATCGCTTCGGCGTAGAAATGCCAATAACCGAGGAAATTTATCAAGTATTATATTGCGGAAAAAACGCGCGCGAGGCAGCATTGACGTTATTAGGTCGTGCACGCAAGGACGAGCGCAGCAGCCACTAACCCCAGGGAACCTTTGTTACCGCTATGACCCGGCCCGCGCAGAACGGGCCGGTCATTATCTCATCGTGTGGAGTAAGCAATGTCGTGTGAAGAACTGGAAATTGTCTGGAACAATATTAAAGCCGAAGCCAGAACGCTGGCGGACTGTGAGCCAATGCTGGCCAGTTTTTACCACGCGACGCTACTCAAGCACGAAAACCTTGGAAGTGCACTGAGCTACATGCTGGCGAACAAGCTGTCATCGCCAATTATGCCTGCTATTGCTATCCGTGAAGTGGTGGAAGAAGCCTACGCCGCTGACCCGGAAATGATCGCCTCTGCGGCCTGTGATATTCAGGCGGTGCGTACCCGCGACCCGGCAGTCGATAAATACTCAACCCCGTTGTTATACCTGAAGGGTTTTCATGCCTTGCAGGCCTATCGCATCGGTCACTGGTTGTGGAATCAGGGGCGTCGCGCATTGGCAATCTTTCTGCAAAACCAGGTTTCTGTGACGTTCCAGGTCGATATTCACCCGGCAGCAAAAATTGGCCGTGGCATTATGCTCGACCACGCCACGGGCATCGTTGTGGGTGAAACGGCGGTAATTGAAAACGACGTATCGATTCTGCAATCTGTGACGCTTGGCGGTACGGGTAAATCTGGTGGTGACCGTCACCCGAAAATTCGTGAAGGTGTGATGATTGGCGCGGGCGCGAAAATCCTCGGCAATATTGAAGTTGGTCGCGGCGCGAAGATTGGCGCAGGTTCCGTGGTGCTGCAACCGGTGCCGCCGCATACAACCGCCGCTGGCGTTCCGGCTCGTATTGTCGGTAAACCAGACAGCGATAAGCCATCAATGGATATGGACCAGCATTTCAACGGTATTAACCATACATTTGAGTATGGGGATGGGATCTAATGTCCTGTGATCGTGCCGGATGCGATGTAATCATCTATCCGGCATACAGTAACTAATCTCTCAACAACGCTCCCGGATATCCCAGCTGCCGCCAGGCTTCATACACCACAACTGACACCGCATTGGACAGGTTCATGCTGCGGCTGTCCGGCACCATCGGAATGCGAATTTTTTGTTCAGCGGGCAGGGCATCAAGAATGCTCGCTGGCAGGCCGCGTGTTTCCGGGCCGAACATCAGATAATCGCCATCCTGATAGCTTACGGCGCTGTGAGCAGGCGTACCTTTCGTGGTGAGGGCAAACAGGCGCTGGGGATTTTCTGCTTCGAGGAACGCGCGAAAGTCATGATGACGCGTAACGGCGGTAAACTCGTGATAGTCCAGCCCCGCGCGGCGCAGGCGCTTATCGTCCCAGGCAAATCCCATCGGTTCGATGATATGCAGACGAAAGCCGGTATTAGCGCAAAGACGGATGATGTTGCCAGTATTTGGCGGAATTTCTGGTTCGTAAAGTACGATGTTTAGCATACTGCCCCCTTAGTGCGGGGGCAGGATAGCAGAAAATTGGTGAGCAGTGCGGCCTTTTCCCCTCACCCCGGCCTCCCCCTGTCTCTTGATCAGGAGATCTGATCAAGAGACAGCTCCCTGAGGGAGAGGGTTAGGGGGAGGGGGCGCAAACGACTATGCCGCATTCCCTTTCGCCATCGGGGCCAGTGCCGCAGGCAACTCTTTACCCAGCCCCTGCACCAGCGAATCTTGCGTAATTTCGCTGATCGATTTCGCGCCAGTCAGCGTCATCGCCACTTTCATCTCTTTTTCGATCAGATTTAGCAGGTTAGCTACACCCGCCTGGCCCGCTGTTGCCAGCGCATACAAGAAAGCACGACCCAGCAGTACGGTGTCGGCACCGAGCGCAATCATACGCACGACATCAAGCCCGTTACGAATTCCGCTATCCGCCAGAATGGCTATATCACCTTTCACCGCATCTGCAATAGCAGGCAGTGCACGGGCAGAAGAGAGTACACCGTCCAGCTGGCGGCCACCGTGGTTAGAAACCACAATTCCATCAGCACCAAAACGTACTGCATCGCGCGCATCTTCCGGATCGAGGATCCCTTTGATCACCATCGGGCCATCCCAGAAATCGCGGATCCATTCAAGGTCTTTCCATGAGATGGACGGATCGAAGTTATTCCCCAGCCAGCCGATGTAATCTTCCAGTCCGGTCGGTTTGCCGAGATAAGCTGAGATATTACCTAAATCATGTGGACGACCGTTCAGGCCCACATCCCACGCCCATTGCGGATGTGTCACCGCTTGCAAGTAGCGGCGCATTGCCGCGTTCGGGCCGCTCATACCTGAATGCGCATCACGGTAGCGTGCGCCCGGTGTCGGCATATCCACGGTGAAAACCAGCGTCGAACAACCCGCTGCTTTTGCTCGCTCCAGCGCGTTACGCATAAAGCCGCGATCGCGCAGTACATAAAGCTGGAACCACATTGGGCGCTTGATGGCTGGCGCGACTTCTTCAATCGGGCAAACGGAAACCGTCGAGAGAGTAAACGGAATACCATGCGCGTCCGCCGCTTTGGCTGCCTGAACTTCGCCACGACGCGCATACATGCCACACAAACCCACCGGAGCCAGTGCCACCGGCATCGACAATTTCTCATTAAACAGCGTCGTTTCCAGGCTTAAGTCGGACATGTTTTTCAGAATACGCTGGCGCAGCGCCACTTCTGACAAATCTTCCACGTTGCGGCGCAGCGTGTATTCAGAATATGCACCACCATCCATATAGTGGAACAGGAACGGCGGCAGAATGCGTTGCGCTGCGGCGCGATAATCGCTGGCTGCGGAAATAATCATGCGTTTTTCTCCCTCGAATGCTCATTATGCTCACCGGGCAGGCGGGTAATCCGTGCGTGGCGAGCCTGATCTTCATCGAATCGTTTCATGGTGGTGTGAACAAAACTAAGGTGCGCCATCATTGCTTTACGCGCCCCGTCAGCATCACCGGCAAAAATGGCGTCAATGACAGCCTGATGTTGTTCGGTCAGTTGTGAAAAAACCGGTGGCACCAGATACATCCGCTGACGGCTATGCTTCACTGAGGATTGCAGGACATCGAAGAAACCGCGCATGGTTTGCAGCAGCACGATGTTATGTGAGGCTTCGGCAATCGCCAGATGAAAACGAACGTCCGCTTGTGAGGCGATATCCGGGTCTTCACTTAGCGTTGCTTCAAAGCAAAGCTGAATCTTTTCTTTGTCGCCAGGTGTGGCGCGCATTGCCGCATGCCATGCGGTGCTGGCTTCAATGGCGTAGCGGGCTTCCAGAATATCGAAACTGTAATCCGGATCATCGGCCATCAGTGTTTTTAGCGGCTGGACGATGTTTTGCTCCGACCATGTGTCATGACGCCAGCGAATAAACGTCCCGCCGCCGCGTCGACTGAGCAGCACGCCTTCACTCACCAGTTTTGCCAGCGCCTCGCGCAGTGAATTACGTGATACGCCGAGTTGCATCGCCAGTTGGCGCTCAGCGGGCAACTTCATGCCCGCTTCCAGGTTTTTTTCATCAATCAGCGCCCGCACACGATCGGCAACCTCGTCTGACAGGCGTCTGGGTAAAACAATCATTAAGGAATCATCCACGTTAAGACATAAGCCTGAAGCGTGGTGATCACGCCCACCATACAGGTGAAGATCAGGCTGTGTTTGACAGTAAAGCGGAACAAATCAGACTCTTTGCCCACCAGGCCTACCGCCGCACAGGCGATAGCGATAGATTGCGGGGAGATCATCTTACCGGTGACGCCACCGGTGGTATTGGCGGCAACCAGCAACAGATCAGAGACGCCAATTTGTTGTGCTGCGGTGGCTTGCAGCGCGGCGAACAGGGCGTTAGATGAGGTATCCGACCCGGTCAGGAATACCCCCAGCCAGCCGAGGAACGGCGAGAAGAAGGTGAATGCATGACCGGTGTGCGCCAGTGCCAGCGCCAGGGTTGATGACAGTCCGGAATAGTTCGAAATAAAGGCGAATGCCAGCACCATACCGATGGAGTAGATGGGCAGAGCCAGTTCTTTCAGCGTGCTGCCGAAGGTGCTGATAGCGTCAGACGGTTTCATCTTCAGCCAGACAATCGAGAGCAGTGCAGCAAACAGAATGGCGGTGCCGGTGGCAGAGAACCAGTCAAACTTAAACACGGCGGCATAGGCTGTAGCCTCGCTGACCACTGGCGGCATACGGGCAACCAGTTTATCGAGGTACGGCACCGGAATATTGATCACCCACTCATACAGCGCGCCACCCGATGCGAACAGGGCTTTAAACGGCGGGATACTCCACAGTGTTACGGTAGCTGTCAGGAACAGGAACGGTGTCCAGGCACGTAACACCTGACCCGCAGTGTAACCGGTGTGGGCCAGCGTCATATCAACCTGTGACGCCCCCAAATCACCAAAACGGAATACACGCACTGGCTGCCAGCGTTTGAGGAACAGCGTCAGGCAGAGCAGTGATACCAGCGAAGAGATAATGTCCGGCAGCTCCGGCCCAATGAAGTTAGAGCTAAGGTACTGAGCGATGGCAAACGAGCCGCCCGCAACCACGACCGCAGGCCACGTCTCTTTGATACCGCGCCAGCCGTCCATAATCGCCATGATCCAGAACAGCACGATAATGGTCATAAACGGTAGCTGCCGCCCCACCATCTGACCAATCTCAAAGCTGTCGATACCTGTTACCTGTCCGGCAACCAGGATTGGAATGCCCATCGCACCAAATGCCACTGGCGCGGTGTTAACAATCAGGCACAGCCCGGCGGCGTACAGCGGTTTAAAACCCAGGCCGACCAGCAATGCGGCGGTAATTGCTACCGGTGCGCCAAAGCCTGCGGCTCCTTCAAGGAACGCGCCGAAACAGAAACCGACGATCAGCATTTGCAGACGCTGGTCAGGGGTTATCGAAAGAATAGACGAGCGAATGATGTCAAACTGCCCGGTTTTCACCGAGATCTTATAGACGAACACCGCTGCAATAATGATCCACGCGATGGGCCACAACCCGTAGAAGAAACCATAAACCACCGAGGCCAGCGCGTTAGCGACCGGCATTTTATAGAACAGCAAAGCCACGGCAAGGGCGATTGCCACCGTCCACGAGGCGGCGACGTATCCTTTCAGTTTGAGCTTAATCAGCGCAAAGAAGAAAAACAGGATGGGAAGCGATGCTATCAGACTGGAAAGCCAGATATTCCCGGCGGGATCGTAGTTTTGTTGCCAGAGATTCATTGCAGGTCTCCTGGAGTCCACGCACATCGTGTAATGAGTCTGTTGCTCATCTCCTTGTCACACGTTGTGTAAAAGTGGCACTGCCAATTGTGTTGTGTAGGGATAATGACAATGAATGGTTAACTAAATGTTATGTATTGGCAACATTGATGTGAGTTTTAATTGGGAAATTGTGAACCAGAGGTCAGATAAGCGAAGAATTGGTAGGGCCAATTCTTGTGGGGGGAGATGTCTGGTAAAGAAAAGGGCAATCCTCATCAGAGAATTGCCCTTAGGTTGTTGATCCAGAGCGCCTTATCTTGCCGGATGCGGCGTGAACACCTTACTCGGCCTATAGGAATGTGCAGAATCACCCTGTAGATACTGTGTTCTTAAAACGCGGTCTTTGAAAACCCAGTCATCTCCTGCAGGCCCATTTCGCGGCCCAGTGTGGTCATTGGGTGCACAACGACCAGTCCGCGAACACTTTTCTTCAGCTTGCCCATATCAGCCTGCTCTTTTTTGGTAATTGCGCGCTGGAATGGCATCTTCATCAGCTTCTGTGCTTCTTTACTCAGTTTTTGGCTATGAACTTCACGCAGGCGAGCAATTTCTGCTTCCAGCGTGGCTTTCTCTTTTTCCAGCTCGGCATATTTGTCTGCGGCTTCAACCAGCGAAAGATCGGCCTGCTGGTGGCGGATGGCGTCCAGGCGATCGCTGAGACGTTTGATTTCGTTTTTTTCGACTTCTTTCATGTGATGGCTTCTGATAAAGATAAATTTATAGCCCCTAGTATGCGCGACCAGGTGCTTTGTTCACAACTAATGACATTGTAATAGTTCTGTAACGTAATCATTAACATGCTCAAAAACTACGCAATTCGTTGATTAATTAAGAAATCTATAGAAAAAAGATAATAAACAGCAGCGGATGATTATTGAGGATTCAGCACGTTTTCCTTAATGTCATCTTTACCGGGAACCTAAACTAAAATTGGCGGCCGCGCATTCCCGGCGCGGGGTAATACGGAGATATCATCATGGGCAAATTAGGTGAAAACGTTCCGCTTCTTACCGATAAAGCCGTAGATTTCATGGCATCAAGCCAGGCGTTCCGGGAGTATCTGAAAAAACTTCCTCCCCGTAACGCGATTCCGTCCGGAATACCCGATGAAAGCGTGCCGTTATATCTACAACGTCTGGAGTATTATCGTCGGCTTTATCGGCCGAAGCAGGTAGAGGGGCAGTAAGCAGACGTTGCTTACTTTTGAAAGGCTTTTTTTAAGCTGATTTTGGAAATCAGCTCAGTCAGTGAAAGGACCATTGTTGATCGCACAGCCTGTTGATAGCGCTGAATTTGCATTGCATACAAACTGGAGTCTGCTGGTTCAAACTGTGGCGGCGGTGGTAACGCCGCCACGCAGTGCAGTTCACCAAAGGGTCCAAGGATTTCGTCGTCGGTAAAGGCGTACTCGTTGCCGTCGTGATTTAGCTCTTCACGCAATGCCATCAGCAGTTCCGCATCTTCGTATTCCTGGCGGTTAATGACGCCCAACCCGTAAATGAGTTTTAAACGCACAGAAAGATCGCCCAGCGGACCATCGCCGTCGAGTAACGGTTCTACAGCATACTTCACCGCGTAATCGTCTTTGCGGAATACCTGAAGCACCAGAAGATTTACCGCCTCGGTCAGGAGCTCGACGGCGGTGATCAGAAAGCTTCGCACGGTTTTGCCAGCATTCAGACGCTCAAGCACACGGTTTTCAAAGGCCTGGGTTTGTTCCATTGTTGCCTGCATATCTGACAATCTGTTATTCGGGCGCAGGGTGTCCTGCGCCTGGTCCACCATTATTGCATTGCTTTATAAGCGGTTACCGCCTCGGATACAACCTCGCTGTTGGCATCAAGACCGGAAATCTGTGCCAGCGCCGCCTGCGGACCTTTGTCAGCGATCAGTGCTGCCAGTTCCTGAGCCTGCGGATCATCTTCACTGCGGAAGTGCATTGCAGCGGCAATACCTTCAATCAGGTTTTTATGTGGCAGACCATATTCCAGCGTACCGAGCAGTGGCTTGATCAGACGGTCGCCAGCACTCAGTTTACGCAGTGGCTGACGGCCTACGCGCTCTACATCATCTTTCAGATACGGGTTCTCAAAACGGCCGAGAATTTTCTGGATGTACGCCGCATGCTTGTCAGCGTCAAAGCCGTAGCGCTTGATCAATACTGCACCACTTTCTTCCATCGCACCTTTTACCACCGCGCGGATTTTCTCGTCGAGAATCGCGTCACGAATGGTCTGATGACCGGCCAGTTTTCCGAGGTACGCGGTTATAGCATGACCCGTGTTCAGGGTGAAGAGTTTACGTTCGACAAATGCCATCAGGTTGTCGGTTAACTCCATGCCTGGGATGTTCGGCAGTGCGCCTTTGAACTGCGTTTTATCGACAATCCATTCGCTGAAGGTTTCTACCGTCACTTCCAGCGGATCGTTAGTTGCCGAAGCCGAAGGCGGTACGATGCGGTCAACGGCGGAATCGACAAAGCCAACGTGTTCTTCTACCCACGCTTTGGCGTCTTCCGGCAGGGCGTTCATCACATGGCCTTTCAGCTGCGTGGTACCGCGTACCATGTTTTCACAGGCGATGATGTTCAGCGGGGATTCATTACCTTGTTCTTTACGTTTCACCAGCCCTTTGGCGATTGCCGGAGCAATACGTTCCAGCACAACCGGGCCAACGGCGGTAGTGACTAAATCAACCTGAGCAATCAGATCAACGACATCATCACCAATGCTGCTGACAGCATTGACGCCGGAAACGGTATCTACCTGCTCGGTTTCACCAACCACATGTACCTGATAGCTATGACGGGCATTCAGGGCATCAAGTACCACCTGATTGACATCGGCAAACGTCAGTTGGATACCCGCGTCTGCCAGCAGTTTACCGATAAAGCCACGACCGATATTACCTGCGCCAAAATGTAATGCTTTCATAGTATTAACCTTCATCAATGTTTTTACCCGAGAGGGCTGGGGTGAGGCTTTTCCCTCACCCAAACCCTCTCCGTGAGGAGAGGGGCAGCGCCGGATGCGGCGTAAGCGCCTTATCCGGCCTACAAGAACGTGCAAATTCAACAAATTGTGATGCATCCTGTAGGCCTGATAAGCGTAGCGCATCAGGCAATTAACCCCACCTTCTCCATGTGGAGAGGGTGGGATTGGATTACTTACGACCTGCCAGCAGTTCCAGCACTTCATCCACGCTGGTGGTGTGTGCCAGACGCTCGATGACGGACTCATCATCCAGTGCATTGGTCAGGCTGGTGATAACCTGAATGTGCTCGTTGTTACGGGCAGCAATACCAATCACCAGACGGGCAATGTCATCTTCTTCTTCACCGAAGCGCACGCCTTCCGGGTACTGGCAGAACACGACGCCCGTTTTCAGTACGCGATCTTTCGCTTCAACCGTACCGTGTGGCACCGCGATAGACTCACCCAGATAAGTCGGGGTCAGTTTTTCACGATCCAGCATCGCCTGAACGTATTCCGGCTCAACGTAACCGCCTTTCACCAGCTGCTCGCCAGCAAAACGAATCGCTTCTTCTTTGGTTGCCGCTTTGCGACCGAGGAAGATGTTCTCCGCGCCTAGCTTGAACAGGTTAGCACTGGAATCGTCAAAGCTGTCTTTCAGGCTGTCTTTTACTTTCTCTTCGTTTGCCGTGTGGCGTTGGGCAGCAACCAGACGTTCGGTCAGGCTGGTGTACAGGCCGCTGTCGAGGAAGTTGGTCAGCGAAATATGCTGTGCCTGCGGAACCTGGCGCATAGCGCGTTCGGTCAGGTCACGGTGAGTGATGACGAGGTCCACATCTGGCGGCAGGTTGTTGATCGCGCTGTTAGTAACAGAAATCTGCGACAGACCTGCATCCTGAATTTTCTTACGCAGAACGCCTGCGCCCATCGCACTGGAACCCATACCGGCGTCACAGGCAACGATGATTTTACGTACGTGGCTCAGGTCGTTAGTCACATCGCCAGCAGACAGCGGAGATGCGCCTTTAGACTCAGCTTTCATGTCCTGCATACGACGAGTTGCTGCTTCAATATCATCTTCTTCTTTCACTTTGCTGGTTTTCAGCAAAATAGCAGAGACAACGAAGGAGACAGCCATCGCCGCACACACACCCGCGATGTTAGCGAAGTAAGCACCTTTTGGTGTCATCGCCAGTACAGCAAGGATAGAACCCGGAGATGCCGGAGAAACCAGACCACCGCCCAGGATAGTCAGCGTGAACACGCCAGTCATACCGCCGAGGATGACTGCGAGGATCAGACGCGGATTCATCAGCACATACGGGAAGTAGATTTCGTGGATACCCCCCAGGAAGTGGATGATTGCCGCACCGCCCGCAGACTGTTTAGCGCTACCACGACCAAAGAACATGTACGCCAGCAGCACGCCCATACCTGGACCTGGGTTAGCTTCAATCAGGAAGAAGATTGATTTACCCAGTTCATGGGACTGCTGAATACCCAGCGGCGAGAAGATACCGTGGTTAATGGCGTTGTTGAGGAACAGGATTTTCGCCGGTTCAACAAAGATAGACGCCAGCGGCAGCATGTCATGGACAACCATGAAGTTAACGCCCGCAGCCAGCATTTTGGACAGGGCTTCAACAATCGGGCCAATGCCGAGGAATGCCAGAATAGCGAGGATCATCCCGATGATGCCTGCGGAGAAGTTATTCACCAGCATCTCAAAACCGGATTTGATCTTACCGTCTACCCAGCGGTCGAAGTGCTTAATGCACCAGCCGCCCAGCGGACCTGCAATCATAGAACCGAGGAACATCGGCATGTCTGCGCCGACGATAACGCCCATGGTGGTGATGGCACCGACTACGCCGCCACGTTCGCCGCCTACCAGCTTACCACCGGTATAACCGATCAGCAGCGGCAGGAGATAAGTGATCATCGGCCCGACCAGCTTCGCCAGCGTCTCGTTCGGTAACCACCCTGTTGGAATAAATAACGCGGTGATGATACCCCACGCGATAAACGCGCCGATATTTGGCATCACCATGTTGCTGAGGAAACGACCAAAGCTTTGCACTTTGATCTTAATATCGGATGACATAAAAACACCCCTTCTTATGTTTGCTGTCGCGCAGGCTGGAAGCCCGAGGTTTTTTGTTAATGTGGCGGCAGAGGTAGCCGGACCTTGTAGATACTGCGAAATCTGGCACTGAATCGGTTAACTGTCCAGTCGACGGCCTTTTGTGTGATATCAATCACATAAATATAGGGGGTAGAGAGGTAATTGACGTGACGTTCATCACAAAACGCTTGTGTAAAAAAGCAACAAGGCGGCGATTTTCGCTAAAAATGGCATTTAAATGTGAGTAGTGTCACATTTTTGTTTTGATGGTTTGTTGAATCTTTGTGATCTGAATCACAAGATATTTTCTTACGGCGTTCACCTGATGTGATCTACAGCATGTTATGCCTTCGTCATACAATCGTTATGTAACTAAGCAACTCATCACCTCTAAAAATTATTCTTTGGTGTTATGGCGAGAATCGCGAACCCGGATTATTGTCAAAATATCAGCCTGACTCCCTTCTGGCTGCCAGCCCAAAAACAACACTGATAAACGTGAATCCGAGGCAGATATGTTTCTAAACTATTTCGCGTTGGGAGTGCTGATCTTCGTCTTTCTGGTGATTTTTTATGGAATCATCGCGATACATGACATCCCTTATCTGATTGCCAAAAAGCGCAACCATCCCCATGCCGACGCTATTCATACGGCGGGCTGGGTGAGCCTGTTTACTCTGCATGTTATCTGGCCGTTTCTGTGGATCTGGGCGACGCTCTATCAACCGGAGCGTGGCTGGGGTATGCAGTCACATGTTGCGTCGCAGGAGAAAGCGACTGACCCGGAAATCGCCGCACTTTCTGACCGAATTTCCCGGCTGGAGCATCAACTCGCCGCCGAGAAAAAGACTGACTATTCCACGTTCCCGGAGATCTAATTATGGATCTATTGATTGTTTTAACTTACGTGGCGCTGGCGTGGGCGGTCTTTAAAATCTTTCGTATTCCGGTGAATCAGTGGACGCTGGCGACGGCGGCGCTGGGTGGCGTGTTTCTGGTGAGTGGTTTGATTTTGTTGATGAACTACAACCACCCTTACACTTTTACCGCGCAAAAGGCAGTGATAGCGATCCCCATCACGCCACAGGTGACGGGAATTGTTACTGAAGTCACTGACAAGAATAATCAGCTTATTCAAAAGGGCGAGGTGCTTTTTAAGCTCGACCCGGTTCGTTACCAGGCGCGAGTTGACAGGCTTCAGGCTGACCTGATGACGGCGACGCATAATATAAAGACTCTGCGCGCGCAGCTCACAGAAGCGCAGGCCAACACCACCCAGGTTTCAGCGGAGCGCGACCGTCTGTTTAAAAATTATCAACGTTATCTGAAAGGCAGCCAGGCGGCGGTGAATCCGTTCTCGGAACGTGACATCGACGATGCGCGGCAAAATTTCCTCGCGCAGGATGCGCTGGTGAAAGGCTCGGTGGCGGAGCAGGCGCAGATCCAGAGCCAGCTCGACAGTATGGTTAACGGCGAGCAATCGCAGATTGTGAGCTTAAGAGCGCAACTTACTGAAGCAAAATATAATCTTGAGCAGACTGTCATTCGCGCACCAAGCAATGGCTACGTCACTCAGGTACTGATCCGCCCAGGCACATACGCAGCTGCCTTGCCGTTGCGTCCGGTGATGGTTTTCATCCCCGAGCAAAAACGGCAAATTGTCGCCCAATTTCGGCAAAACTCGCTGTTACGTCTGAAACCTGGTGATGATGCAGAAGTGGTGTTTAACGCGCTACCTGGGCAGGTGTTCCACGGCAAACTGACCAGTATTTTACCTGTCGTGCCAGGCGGTTCTTATCAGGCGCAGGGGGTATTGCAATCATTAACGGTCGTGCCCGGCACGGACGGTGTGCTGGGAACCATTGAACTGGACCCTAACGATGATATCGATGCCTTACCCGACGGCATCTACGCCCAGGTGGCGGTTTACTCCGACCATTTCAGCCATGTTTCGGTGATGCGGAAAGTGCTGCTAAGAATGACCAGCTGGATGCATTATCTTTATTTGGATCATTGAGGGGGAGGGGGGAGATTATGGAACTTTGCTCCTTGTAAGGACTAATTATTTTTGCATATTACTTCATTAGCTGCGATGATTTTTCTTTAATATTCATTATGTTAATAAGTTCTGGATGAGTGTGCTCTCATTGGATTTTTTATCCGTCTTGTTCTGCCGCAGGATGAGACTATACATCGTCGAGATCGCAATGATGATATGAGTTGTTCCTCCTGCGACGGCTCTAATCAAAAAAGAGCAGGAGTGCTTTTCCATCTATTGCGATGATGGCTTTATTATCTGAAGGATGACAGTCACATTTAAAAAATATTTAATCTATAGATCACAATGTAGGGTCATGGAATATATGTATACAACTATTTTCTTCTTCACTTTTAATTATCGTATTTATTATAAAACTAAGTTAAAAAAACTCCTGGAGAGTGAGTTATTAATATATTTTTAAATAAAATTAAGTTATCATTCATCGATGCACTTTATAGAATCATCAATGGCCATAATAGTACTATTAACTCTCAATTTTATATTTTTATCATCACTACAAATATTAACTGAATTTATATCAATGATTTTTTTATTCTTATCTTTTATTTTATTTACTGTTTCAATGCAATCAGCGGCAAGTTGGAGTGGATTTAGATTTTTCAGATATGGTCTTATGATCTTTCCCTTACTTAATAAATAGCATGTATAGGATTCGGAAAGTCCAGCATCTATTTTGTACCTCATTATATTAGATAAGGATGTGAGAAATTCCTTGTTATCATTCGCAGCCATATATGCCAGTCCGAGTTCAGCCTCTGCGGCCTTACAGGCAAAATAGCTTAGTGAACACGCTTTTCGTCCCTCTTTAGTACTGGCTGATATTAGTGCCCATAATATTGCTTTGTCTGCCAAATCTAACTCTCTCTGAAATTGTCTTGCAGTAACTGCACTCGCAGAAATAGAGAAAAAAATACAATTGTTAATAACCTTGCCATATTTTTTAGTCCGTAACTGTTAATGTGCTATCTGGCTCTGAAAATATTAACTCATTTAATTTTTGCATGTCATTAGATAAACCAGTTATACAACCCTCGGAACAGAATCGAGGTCCTAAAGACGGACCAAAAGCGTTTAAACAACTATGTATTGAAAATCCATTGCGATTATAAGTTCCTGTATTAACTGACGGTACTAATCGTATGCCGTCAGGTTTTCTATTGCTTGCTCCCGGGTCATTAACATTCCAACTCCATAGGCTTTGAGGTATTGGCCATCTATTTATAAATGTGTACAACGGGGATTATTTTTACATTGCATATTATTACCAGAAGCGACTGGAATACTAAGCACATCATAAAAATTATCATCACATGGTATATCTGAAACACACGAAAGCATACCTAAAGTTATGCTGTATAAACAGGTGGCTAATCCCAAGGGGATCGATTCCAGAAATCGGGTTCAACGGATACTGATAAAAATTCCACCTACCTTCCAGCCCAATCGGAGCCTGAGTGTTATACCGCCCCTGCTGCGGTTAATGTTACCGATAATAGTTATAGTACAGCCCTGATTCATCATCATACTACTGCTGCGGCAGTCTGATGAACTATTGCTTTTACGGATTCTCCTTATTCTTCCTTCTATCCATTCGCTTTAGCTTTTTGAGCTCTTGAAGTTTGCTCTTTGCATCAATATTACCGTTATTTACAGCGAATTCCATCCAATAAATAGCTCTATTCAAATTATAATATTCTGATAATGTTGGATTTGTATCTGATAAAAAGACCCCATAATTAAACTGCGCTGTAACATTCCCCTGAGATGCTGATCTTTCCAAGAATCGCAATTGTTTATCAATATTATTTTTAGTAAAGCAGTAATATTGATATAGTCGAAATGATGCCTCTGAATCACCATGTTGTGATTTATACTTCAGTTTCATCAGCTTTTCTTCACTTAAATCATAGGTCATTGCTGTAGATCCCATCACACTTTCGTTTTCTTTTATTTTCACATCAGCACCATGCAATTGACCAATAAGAGAAAAATAAAAAAATAGTAACAAGCATGCTTTCATACATCTACAACCTATCTTATATCACTGGGTTTTTCTGGCGTACCTTGCATATTAGAAATGGGGTGCCCAGATGGCCCATATGTTAGGTAATGACTCCAACTTACTGATAGTGTTTTATGTTCAGATAATGCCCGATGACCTTGTCATGCAGCTCCACCGATTTTGAGAACGACAGTGACTTCCGTCCCAGCCTTGCCAGATGTT